>CAMJRT010000324.1 GCA_946408295.1 uncultured Bacteroidales bacterium | reverse complement strand
CGCAAATTGCTTTGACACCAACGGTAAGCTTCAGAAGAACGACATCTACTACGACGAATACCCCCGCTTCATCTACGCATTGATGGAGCGATACTCCGACCATACCAAGGAGGCCTTCGCCACCAACCCCAGAATGGGCGTCCGCCTGATGTTCGACTGGCTCCTCAAGACCAGGGAGATCATCGAAGCAAACTACCAGAGCCTCCCCACCCTCTACAAGGCATCGGACATTGCCGCCAAAAGGGACCTCCGCACCTGTGATTCAAAAGACACCTGGCCGGTCAAGCTGAACACCTACACCCTGCTGTACCGATACTTCCATTACCGCCTCGACACGCTTATGCCGATGATGCCGGACTCCCTGTCGGAAATCATCCCCTTCAATATGTGGGACGACCAGTATGAGACCCTGAAGGAGCAGTATTCCGGCAAGCTCGGCCTCGAATTCCTCAAACGGGCGGTGGTCAATGTCTGCGACAACAGGAAACGCTTCTTCGACGTGCTCGTAGAGCAGTGCATGACCTTCTGCAGCCAGAATGTTGCCTACAACGGCACGGTTTCCTATGAAGACATATTCCGCCATTGCGACGAACCGATGACGGCCCTCCTCCACAAGTACTTCCAGGACTACATCGAACGGCTACAGGCCCAGTCCGATGTGGCTGACGATATTGATGCCGCCATCCTCAACTGGATTGTCTCACTCCTCCGTGACATTTTTGAAACCTACGCCGTCAATCAGCCTAAAGTCATCCAGCGCTGCGGCCGCACAACAGTCGTCGACATAGCAGCGATGCGCTTCTACCTGGACATCTGCGAGCGCAACGTCATCGAGATTGCCCACGAATACTTCCTCGACACCGAGAAGATTCCCCTGGTCAAACCCAAGAAGGTCCAGAAAGAAGAGCCCCAGAAGCCGGCTGTTGAAGAGTCTCCCGCCCCCGTTGAGGATAAGCCCAGGGTGGAACCTCCCAAGTGCAAGCATTCCTGTAAGATTGATTACCAGGCGCTTTATGACAAATGGAACAATAAAGCGTTTACCCGCACATCTCTGGAAGAATTCACCGCCGCCATCGACGATGCCGACTTCTCGGAGATGATGGAGAAGGCTGAGAACGCTGGCCAGAAGACCGGCTACATCGGCGGAGTCAAATACATCATTAAGAATCTCGCCAAGTATCTGGGAGAGTTCTGGTATGAGATTGCCTGCGACAGCATCGGTGTCACCAAGAATGACATCAACCGCCTCAACGTCTGGACCAACCAGATCAAGAAGATAGACATCTCAATCATCAAATCCTGCGTCAAATAAAACCTCCCGCAACTGCGGCCGCAGTTCTCCGCAGTTTTTCGCAGAATTTTCGGTTTTCACCGCAAGTTAACCCATTGATTTCCAACGATTTCAATGGGTAATATTTTTCTATAAAACGTTTTGCGGAAAAAACTCCTCATATGAACTTTGCAATGTCGTGAAGACACTGTGCCATGAGTGATTGACACGACAACACCAGGCGACTCGGGGGCCGATAATGGCTAGGCCTACCCGGCTCTGGCAAAGTTATGTTCACATTAAACGAAAACGACCAAAGAACAATTCAGATTGTCGTAAGCCATGATGAACTCGAGGAGGTTATCCGCACCGTGGTGGGTGAAATACTCACCAAAAAAGAAGAAGAGAGCGTAGATGCTCGCATCACCAAGGCCGCCGCACGCGAGCGCTTAAAGGTGGATGACACCACCCTCTGGCGCTGGGACAAATGCGGTTACCTCAAAGCCCTCCACATCGGCCGCTCGGTCTACTACCGTGAGGCAGACATCAAACGCTTGGAGGAGGGCCGCTTATGAGCTCCGCCCCCGAAAGCAAAGTCCTCAACCCAATCGAAGGCATCAAGCAGGAGGTAGAGAAAGCCAAACGCGCACCCAAAAAGCGCGGCATCTTTTCCGTCAAGAAAGCCAACGACTGGATCAAGGACTCCCGCGAGCGTCCAGACCCCCGCTCCTTCTTCCACGGTCTCATCGTCGAGTACGAATGCACCGTCATCTTCGCCTCCTCCGGCGTAGGCAAGTCCATCTTCGTCACCCAGATTGCCGAAGAAATCGCCTGGAGAGAGCCGCTCCTCTTCATCGACCTCGAACTTGCCGACAAGCAGTTCCAGATGCGCTACACCGACCCTGTAACCAACCAGGTCCACATGTTCCCCGACAACTTCGAGCGGGCCGAAATCGACCCCGAGCTCATCGTCGGAGAAGATCTGGAGGAAGCCATCCTGGACTCCATTGAGGACTCCGCCAAACGTGGCACCCGCTTCTTCGTCCTGGACAACATCACCTTCGCCTGCAACGACTCCGAGAAAGGAGCCACCGCCGGCCAGTTCATGATGAAAATGATCCGCCTGAAGAAGAAGTACCACCTTACCATCATCGTCATCGCCCACACGCCCAAGCGCCGGGGCTACGAACCCATCACGCAGAACGATCTGGCCGGTTCCGCCAAACTCATCAAC
>CAMJRT010000323.1 GCA_946408295.1 uncultured Bacteroidales bacterium | reverse complement strand
AATTCTTTCAAAACTTGGGTGCTTTTATGTTCTCCGGAACTTGCAAAAGCACTTGGATGGATTTAAATCATCTACTTTCTGCCATAAATGATTCACTATGAAAGTAAAAGAATTTATTGAACAACTGCAATCCCTTGACCAAGATAGGAACATCTGGTTACTTCGTGATAATAGTGGCTATATTGTAAACTCTCCAAAAATTGAAACCGAGGAAGATGGTTTTGTGGAAATGATAGAGCGAAGAAACAAGGTAAAAAAGGGAGACTACCTTCTCGTTTGACTTCGGCCCTATGAAAAAGGTTTAAAAAAACAAACAATCTGGACCAAATATATGAACGGATGGACTGTTACAAAGGTTTGGGAAATTGACGGACATTTGGTTGTCGCACCGACAATCGAAGATGCAATCGCCCTGTTCAAAACCTATATGGGAAAAGACTATCGGGACGAGCCCAAGAACATCACCGCAATCGGAAACTCGGCTTCTTGTAGCTGGAGTTATTCTGCGATAATAAAAAAATAACTCATCTATTTACTTTCGGCCCTAATTGAATTATGATATTTATAGCAATTCTAATTGGAATATTTGGGATTGTAACCGTGGCTTGTGTTATCAGCCTATTAGTTATTGATATAAAAGTACACAAACACGGACTCTTCCGGCTTTAATTGATTTGTGGCGGTGGAAGGAGTCGAACCTACAAAATACCCCAAATGTAGGGGCGTGTCTGCCAAAGAGTTGCACCACACCGCCACCACAAAGATACGAAAAATTATAGATTTTTTCGGCCCTAAATGATTGAGATATGATTGAAGAATTGAAAGAACACATCTACGGGTATAGTCCCGAAGGAAAACCCGAACTCGTTGGCCCCCCAACCCCGGAGGAATTGATGGACAAAATTAACGAGATTATTCGGTACATCAATAGCAAAGAGCGGCCCTAAATAATTGACTTATGGATACATACAAAAAGAAATACAACGAGGCGCTTGCGTGGATGCGCGAATTGTATCCGGGGCTTCACGGCGCAACAAAGGAAGATGCCGAACACTTCTTCCCCGAACTCCGCGAGAGCGAGGACGAGATGGCATTACGCATAATTAAGAAGCGGATGTGTTATGACCCAGTTCCGATTTCTGATGAAGATAGAAGAATTGTTGAGAATTGGCTCGAAAAGCAGAAAGAGCCGGAGAAAGAAGAACTTGTCTATCGCCTCAACGGACTAATGCAAGAATACATCAATGAAGCAAAGGACCAAGAGGAAGAAGAACATCGGTTCAAGTGCTACAAGTTGTTCTGGAATGCTCTGGAAGATACAAGTTACTTTGAAAAGTATTGTCTTGAAAATTTGATTTAGATATGAATATTAGATTAAATGGGCCCTGGTTTAAAGAAGGACAATGGTCTTTTGTTTTACTTCCATATATATCTCTTGTGCATTTTTGTAATGACAACACACTTCATATCGGCTGGCTTTTTTGGAGTGTAGAAATTGATTTATAGCCATGACAAACGCAGAACTTATTGCCAGGATAAAGGCAGAGATTGAAAGGAGAACAAAAGAACTGGATGAACAAATTGTGGACATTTATGATTCAAAAGCAGTTCTACGGAAAGATGAATTGCAAAGACTTCTTTCCTTCATCTCCACACTTGAAGAATCGGAAAAGCCGATGAATCTGGAGGAGGAAATCAAAAGGTTCGTGGCTAAATACGGCTATGAAAGAGGTGAGGATATCTTACTAATAGCCATTGTCGCCCGCCACTTCGCCCAATGGGGTGCTGAACACGCAAAGATTGATGTAACTGACTTCTGCAAGCCGATTGACCCCGGTATCGCACAATGTATTGCTGACCATTCGTGGGAGATGCTCGGAGAAGATGAAAAGCCTGTTCCGAATGACCTTGAAGAAGCGGCTGGAAAGAGTTCGACACAATACTACCAAGATGCTGGCTATTCACCATTTCCAAATGTAGAGACGGCGGCACACAAGTCGGGTTTCATCGCCGGAGCAAAATGGCAAGCAGAACAACTTCTCAAAAGTTCGCCCCTCCCCGAAGATACCGTCCTGTTCAACAAAGGCGTAGCGGAAGGAAGGCAGCTGATGATGGAGGAACTATCCGATCATATTGCAGCCGCTTACCAACTTGGATTAGCGGCGAATAATCCAAACATCGAACTGAAAGCAGAGTTAATCCACACCACAGACACCGCCCAGGTTGATGGAAAGGAACTGCTCTATGTATCGGACAAATCATATAAGATTGGTTGGCGTGATTGCAAGGAGCAGATGCTGAAGGAGGCGGTGGAAGGAGAGGTTGTGAAAGACATCAATAACAAGTTAGCCGTTACCGCAAAGAATGTGAATCTTGACGGGTTCAAGTTCGGTGACAAGGTTCGCGTGATTGTCTTACCAAAGGAGGGTGAGAAATGACCAAATTTAATCTTGACAAACTCCGCGAGATAGCCGAGCCGAGAAAACTGACAAGGGCAGAGGAAATGGCATTGGA
>CAMJRT010000322.1 GCA_946408295.1 uncultured Bacteroidales bacterium | reverse complement strand
ACCCGGCGCTACTTTTGATTGGCTTAAATTTCGTAATTTTTGTCCGTGAAAGTCTTTATATACCTCTCCCTAATCCTGACAATGGCCGTGTCCACATTCGCTGCGGATGTGTGGAAGAACTTCGGGCGCCCATACCCGGTGCGCTCGATAATCGCTTATGCGGACGGGGTCCTTTTGGCTACGGCTTCGGGTGTCCGGTATGTCACCCCGGAAATCGACGTCCTGTTCTCTACGGTGACGGGAATGGAAACCTCCTCGTTCTATGCGCTAGCCCAGTGCGATGCGGGAATATTCGCTATTTCCGAATACGGGTTGATTGCCGGGTGGAACATGGAAACCCTCAACTGGAACATTGTCAACAGGTCCTTTGTTTCCAACGGGGTGCGCATCGTTCAGGATAGGGTCATCGGTTACAAGAATTTCTTGATTCTCGCTTTTGAGGACCGCCTGGCCTTTTTCGATACGCAGAGCAAGCGGGCTGTCCTGACGGTCAACAAGGTCGGCAAGAACTCCTTGCTTGCGACTCCCGTCCAGGCGCTCAGCGTTCATAATGACACGCTCTATGTCGCCGTCGGCACGACGCTTTACAAGCGGTATATTGATTGGGATAATATCGACCAGGAAATTCGCCTTGTCGATCCCGAGACATGGATTGTTGAACGGGAAGGCGAGATTGTCCATACTATCGCCTGGAAGGGCGACTCCCTGAAGACGTTCCCTATCAGGGGACAGTGGCACTGGGACAAGGACGGCCTGTTGACCACTGCGGTCCAGGATTCCTCGGATATCATGGTGAAGGGGAAAACGCTGCTGCAGGAATTCCTGTACTATGAGGGCGTAAGCCGTATCCGCTGGATTGGCTTGAGCAACACCTACGCCTTTTTGGCCGGCGATTACTTCCTTCTCGGTTACGATACCAAGAAGAAGGAATTTATTGACTATACGGAATATTCCACCTTCCCTCTTGACGGCACGTACGAGGTGAGGCCCAAGGCTGGCGGTGGCGTTATCGTGGCGTCGCTCGAGGGCAAGATTTCCCATACGGTAGACTATGTTTGGCAGTACAGGGCCATTGCGGAAGAGGGCTATGCGAATGCCAGCAGTGCCCTGTCCAACAGGATGAAGGTGTTGGCTTACCTCCCGCCCGACAGGGTATTCTACCATATTTGGGGCCGCGGGTTCTATCTCTATTCCGAAAACGGGCACAAGCTGATAAAGAATACTGCGCTTGAAAAGGACCGCTGCTTCCACGGGTCGTCGAAGGAACATCCTGATTTCGTTGTGACTGCGGGATCGACGGTCGCGCCGGATTCTTCCGGATTCATCACGACGGCCTCTACGAATGACGGGTTCGATTTGATTTACGTGACGAAGGACGGCGAATTCAGTTGTGCCACTAATGTCGGAACATTTGATTTCTCGGGACCTGTTGTTGCGACGCGTATTGATGGTTCCTCGGACTGGCTCGTGATGGTGTCCGGCCGCAATCTCGCCTCGTACGAGACGGAAGGCGCGCTGGAGATATTCCGCGTGGCGGACCCCGCCAAACGTGGCGGTCGCTTGGAAGTGCTAGAGCACAAGGTCGCCTACTCGGCTTTCAAGGATACTCCTGTCGACATGGCGTACGATGCGAAGGGCCGTTACCTGTGGATTGTGACGAAAAACCAGCTTGAGTATTGGGATTTGGACAAGGATTCCATCAGTACGCCGTATGTTGTGAAGGGTGTTGTCGGGACGGAATATACGTCTGCCGAGTTCGATGTTCTGGGCAACCTGTGGGTCGGTACGACGGGCCAGGGGGTGTACCGGCTAACACGCAAGGGTGTTACGCAGGATACGCTGATTGCAAGGCAGTTCTCGGTCAGAAACGGCCTGCTTTCCGACGATGTGCTTGATATCGCTATTGACCCGGTCCGTGGCGAAGCCTGGTTCTCGCATGAGAGGGGCGTGACTATGTACAAGCGCAGCGACTTGCGCGACGTGTCGGCCACGGGGAAAGATTCTGTCAAGCATGATCTCATTGCCTACCCGAACCCGTTCCGCTTGGGTGAACACCGCTACATTACCATCAACAACATCGGGGCGAAGGCGGTCGTTTCTATCTACAACCGTGCCGGTCACCTGATTCGTTCTTTTGACGAGAACGAGACGAAGGGCGGTTCCGTGGAATGGGACGGCTTCTCGAAGCGTGGAAATATTGCCGCTCCCGGAGTGTATTGGTATGTGGTCAAGAATTCTTCTGGAAAGAAGAAGGGCAAGTTTATCCTCATTCACTGACAATGGAAACTATGGCCACCGTTACGACCCTTACCGGCAATGAATTTGCCCCGGATCTGCCGGGGCGTCTTTTGCGCATTGTCCGCGATATCCGCGATGCGGGGGGCCGCGCCTTTTTGGTGGGCGGCTGGGTGCGCGATGCGCTTCTGGGGAAGAACTGCCGCGACTACGATATCGAGGTGTACGACATCGGCCAGGAAGAATTGGGTCCGATTCTCAAGAATTACGGGCGGACGAACCTGGT
>CAMJRT010000321.1 GCA_946408295.1 uncultured Bacteroidales bacterium | reverse complement strand
CGTTGGTCTTTGATAGGGTCCGTCTTGTGCAGCGCTGTTCTGGCGGGATGCTCTTTCGTCTTCGTCTGGCTGTCCAAGGCGCTCATCGACACGGCGACCGGGCACGCCCAAGGAAGTCTGGTCGTATTGGGGGCCGCCTTTGCGGGGGTCATCCTGCTCCGTATCGTGACGCGTTCGCTCCGCAGCTGGCTGTTGGCCCATTGTTCCCTCAAGATGAAAAATGCGATGCGTCAGCGCCTGTTTGATTCGATTCTGCAGATGACTGCAACCGCACGGGGGAAGATGCACTCCGGGGATATTGTCAACCGTTTGGAGGGAGATGTGGGCGCGGCCTCTTCTGCCTTCTCCGGTACCTTGCCCAATCTCGTCGGAACCGTCTTTCAACTAGGCGTAGCCCTTACCTACCTGCTCATTCTGGACGCCCGTCTGGCCTGGCTGATAATTGTGATTGTTCCCATCGGTCTTTTTGCCGCCCGCTACGTGATGCACAAATTGCGCGAGATGACCAAGGATATCCGAAAGAATGACAGCCTCGTCCAGTCTCACATCCAAGAGAGCGTACAGCACCAGAGCCTCATCAAGACGATGGAGTATGACAACCAGAGCAGTTCGAGCCTGACGGAACTCCAGAGCGACTTGTATGAGAAATCCATGCGCCGCACGGGTTTCAGCATCGCCGCCAATGTCATTTCCTCCCTCTGTTTCTCCGGCAGTTACGCCCTCGCATTCTTATGGAGCGTGAGTGGCATTGCGGACGGGACGATTACCTATGGCCTGATGACGGCGTTCCTGCAACTCGTCAACCAGATCCAGCGCCCGTTGGCGGAAATGGGGGACCAGCTTCCTACGCTCTTCCATTGCACGGCCTCTATCGATCGTCTGTTGGAACTGGAGCAGATGGAAAAAGAAGAACTCTCTGATCCGGTCTTGCTGGATGGCGTCTGCGGCATCCGGGTGGAAGACCTTTCTTTCCGGTACGCTCCCGAAGAAAAAACGATTTTCGAACATTTCAACCACGATTTCAAACCGGGCAGCAAAACCGCCCTCGTCGGAACGACCGGCGTCGGCAAGACCACCCTCATCAAACTGATGCTCGCGCTTCTGAAACCCGGGTCGGGCTCCATCCGTTTCTACAGCGGGCAGTCCGCTCCCGTGACGGCTTCTCCCGCCACCCGTTGCAACCTGGTCTATGTGCCCCAGGGAAACAGTTTGCTCAGCGGCACCGTCCGCGACAATCTGCTGATGGGCGACCCGGATGCGGACGAAGAAAAAATGAAGGACGCCCTCTATACGGCGGCGGCCGATTTTGTGTTGGAAGCCCCGGACGGCTTGGACCGCGAGTGCTCGGAGGCCGGCGGCGGTTTCAGTGAGGGGCAGGCCCAGCGTATCGCCATCGCACGCGGACTGCTTCGCCCCGGGAGCATACTGCTGTTGGATGAATTCTCCTCCGCCCTCGACCCGGACACCGAGACCTTGTTGTTGGAGCGCCTGTGCGAACGCCGTCCCGAGGCGACGGTCATCTTCATCACCCATCGCGAGCAAATCGCGCAATATTGTGATTTCGTTTTAAAATTATAGATCTATGAGAATCAAATCCGGATTTGTTTTTAGAGAAGTGTGCGGCCATCAGGTGGTCACGGCAGAAGGTTTGTTGCATCTCAATTTTAATAAATTGCTGGTACTCAACAATACCGCCGCCTTTCTTTGGAAAGAGGTGGAAGGAAAAGATTTTACGCTGCAGGATTTGGCTGACGCCCTGGTCCGTGAATATGAGATTGAAGCGGACCTGGCCTTGAAGGATGCCCGGAACCTGCTGGACAGTTGGAAGTCTGCCGGCGTCCTGGACGAGGAATGACGCTTTTCGAGGAACAGTTTCTCTGGCTCCTTCGGGCCGGATTATGGGGAAAAGAAGAAACGGAATTCCCCATGATTGCTCCATGTTATATCGACTGGCCCTCGCTGTTGTCGCTGGCCAAACGCCAAACGACCCTGCTGCTTGTTCAAGACGGCTTGGAAATTCTTTTGAATGGGCAGAAAGCCCGAAATGAGGAAAGGGTGGTGATACCGCCCCGTGCCCTGCTGAAGATTCAGAATCTGCGGATGCAGACCCGGAATGTCCACAACGACCTCAACCAGATTATCCTTGAAATCGATGACCTGCTGCGTTCTGCGGGCATCTTTCCCCTCCTGCTCAAAGGTGAGTCGATGGCTGCCATCTATCCCCGCCCGGAAAGCCGGAATTGCGGAGATATCGATCTCTTTGTGCTTCCGGAAGATTATAAGCAAGCCGCCGCCCTGTTGGCTTCCCGTTTTGAGGGTGTGACAAAAAAGACCGAAAAGCACGGGTCCTTCCGCAGGGGACACTATAATATAGAGTTACACTTCCGCACCCTGGTGCTCCAGCGTCCGTGGCTCCGCCGCAGTTATGATGAATATTCCCAATCCGTCCTCTCGCAGCCCGGGGACCTGCTGGAACTTCCTTTTGCCGATGGGAAGGTCTTGGTGCCGCCGATTATCTATAATGCT
>CAMJRT010000320.1 GCA_946408295.1 uncultured Bacteroidales bacterium | reverse complement strand
CCTCATAATAACTATTTAGGATTGAAGAAAATTTTGAAGGGAATAGGTAAGGGCGTGGGTGCGGTCGTATTGGCCGTGCTCTTGCTTATTGTCCTCTCGGAAGTGAGTCCCATCTATGATTTTCGGGCGCCGGAGCCGTTCAGCGGCCCGGATATCTTCAATCCTTATCGGAATCTGCACGATAGCCTGGCGTATGCGGACTCACAGGCGGCTCCGCTGTGGAAACGGGCGGTGTTTCATACCCATACGCGGGTAAAGGGCCCCTGGCCGATGAATGAATGTCACTATTGGCCCGACTATGTGGACTCGGTCTATCGGACTTTCGGGTACGATATCGTCACCTTTTCCAACCATAACGAACTGATTGCCCATCCCTATGATACGGCCCTGCAAGTGAATGTGTATGAGCACGGATACAATCTGTTCAAGTACCACAAATGTGTGTTCGGTCCGCCTGCCGTGATTCATTTCGACAACCTGCTGCCGGTGCTGGCTTCCCAGAAGCAGTTCCAGTTGGATTACCTCGGCCGGACTTCCGATTTCATCCAGATGAACCATCCCTTCCGGACGCTGGGGACGACCCCGGATGTGATGCGGAAACTCTCGGGGTATAAAATTATGGAACTGGACAGCGGGGTGAGTACGGAAAATGAGTACTGGGACTGGGCGCTGAGCGCGGGGCATTACAGTTTCGCGCTGGCGAATGATGATTTGCATTATCCCGACCGTTCCGACCGTATCGCCGTGCGTTGCAACTTCCTGCATTGTGCTTCGGGCCGCTATGAGGATATCAGGAACTGTCTGCTGGACGGTTGCTACTATGCGATGCGTGTGCCGGACTACGGCAACGGGGACTGGGCGGAAAAACACGCCCGCAACCGGACTTTGCCTTCCATCACGGACATCGGTCTTCGCGACAGTACCCTTTATATGACGCTCTCCGTGCCGGCCGACAGCATACGGGTCATCGGCCGTGACCATTCGTGCCTGGCCTTGGCCGTCGATACCGATGCGGTACATTATACCTTGCCTGCGGAGGAACCCTATGCGCGCCTGTGCGCCTGGTTTCCCGGGGGAGAGGTGATTTATACCAACGCATTTGCCCGCTATGATGCCTCCCGGGTGTCCAACCCGTTCAATAACGCTCCGCAGCCGGTCCATGTGTGGCTGACCATTCTGTACAATCTGCTGGTGCTGTGCCTGTCCGCCGGAGGGGTGTGGCTGCTCATAAAACTGTTCCGAAAATGAAATTCCCCATCCCTCATAAAGTCAATCTGACGCTCTTCAGCCTGGTCTTGAGCCTCTACACCCTGCTGGCCTTCCATTTTCCCTTCCTGCGCCACGCGGCCCATCAGGTGGAAAGCGGCTGGAGCGGGGTAGTGATTCTCGTCAGCCTGGTGCTGCTGCTGTCGGTGCTGAATTTCTTTTTCTATTATTTGCTGACCTGGCTGGGACGCATCGTAGGCAAGATTCTCATCAGCCT
Organism: uncultured Bacteroidales bacterium; assembly: GCA_946408295.1. The sequence goes on along the minus strand of CAMJRT010000320.1, from coordinate 1,050 downwards.
GACGCTCATCGGCGATGCCATTATGCTGTATTTCGTCAACAATTACGATGTGCTGGTGACGGATGAGATGATGGGCAATGTCTTCCGAACGCAGTTCAGCGAGGCATCCGGCTTCTTTTCTTTCTCCTTTATATTATATATCGTATTCCTGGGGATTTTGCCTTCGGTCTATGTGCAGGGACGAAAAGTGGACTACGGCTCGTGGAAACGCTTCCTTTCCTGGATAGGAGGTGCGGTGGGGGCCGTACTGGTGCTCGCTTTCGGGAATATGGCTTCCTGGCCCTGGATAGACAAAAATTCGACGGAACTGGGCAGTATGCTGATGCCCTGGTCCTATATCGTCAACACGTTCCGCTATTATGACGGGGAAAGGAAGAAAAATGTGCAGGAAATCCCCCTTCCGGATGCGACTTTCTCGGACGAAAGCCCCCAGGTGCTGGTGCTGATGATCGGGGAGTCGGCCCGGCGGGACCATTTTGCCTATTATGGCTATGAACGCAATACCAATCCTTTTACGGCGTCAGACGGCCTCACCGCGCTGGTGGCGGATTCCTATACGACTTATACGGCGGGCAGCCTCAAGGCGATACTGGAATACAAGCCCACAGGGGATTTGTATGAAATTTTGCCTAATTACCTCTATCGCCACGGGGTGGATGTGAGTTGGCGGACCAGCAACTGGGGCGAGCCGCCGGTACATATTGAAAAGTATGAGAAAGTAGGGGACTTGAAGGCGCGTTATCCCGAGGCGGACGAGCGCTATGACGGCATTCTCCTTGCAGGCTTGAAGGAAGAAATTCAGTCTTCTACGGCTCCCAAAGTGCTGGTCGTGCTGCATACCAACACCTCCCACGGGCCGGCCTACAACACCAAATATCCGCCGGAGTTCGAAACGTTTACCCCCGTTTGCAATACCGTGGAAATGGCCAAGACCGATCGTCAGCAACTGCTCAATGCCTATGACAACAGCATCGTCTATACCGACTGGCTGATTCACGGCGTCATTGACATTCTACGCGAAATCCCGGAACGCCGTTCCGCGCTCATTTA
>CAMJRT010000319.1 GCA_946408295.1 uncultured Bacteroidales bacterium | reverse complement strand
CCGTCATCCGTCTGGCTGAAGTATACTTGATTTTTGCCGAAGCGAAAGCGGAACTGGGCTCGCTCACTCAAACGGATCTTGATAAGAGCATCAATCTCCTCCGCGACCGTGTTGGCATGCCTCACTTGAGCATGGACGATGCCAATGCAGATCCAGATCCTTACTTGACATCGGCGGAAACGGGCTATCCCAAGGTGACGGCCGGGGGCAATCAGGGCGTAATCCTAGAAATTCGTCGCGAACGTGTGGTCGAACTGGCCTTCGAAGGCCTGCGTTACCAGGATTTGTTGCGCTGGGCCGAGGGGGAAAGAATCACCAAATGCCAGAGAGGAATGTATTTTCCCGGAACCGGCGAATATGATTGGGACAATGACGGCAAGGCTGATGTCTGTCTGTATTCGGGTTCCAAACCGTCTACGAGCGCTCCTTTTGTCTATAAGATAGGAACCGATATTTTCCTTACGGAAGGGAACAAAGGTTGTGTCAAATTGCTCAACTCTTACACTTTCAGTTTCAATCCCGGTCGCGACTATCTCTATCCCATCCCGTCCAATGAGCGGGTTCTCAATCCCCAACTTTTGCAGAATCCCGGTTGGCCGGATGGATTAAATTTGTAATTTTGTCCATAGAATTAGAATTATTTATAAAAAGTAAGAATATGAAAAAAGCATTATTTGTCATTCTGACGCTTGCGGCGCTGTTGGCCTGCAAGAAGGAAAACGAACAAGACCAAGGCGGTTCGGGAAAATCGGCCAGCGTTGTGATGGTCCAGCCCGCCCAACTCCTTTTCGAGGCACTCGGGGCGGAAGGCCAGATTGTACGCGTCACGGCGGACGGCGCTTGGACCGCGCAGGTCTCAGATGACTGGTTGACCGTTACGCCGATGTCGGCCAAAGGTTCCGCCAATGTGACCATCCGTGTTTCGGACAATGCTGCGAAGGACGGACGTATCGCCCATGTCGTGTTCGCCCCGGAACTCGCAGTCCCCAACAACAAGCTCGAGGTCCAGCAGAAAGGCGACAACAAGGTGTCTATTGCCTCAGGAGCCGAGTTTGCGCAGTGGCTGGCTGGTTTGAACAGCAATTCTTTGGATGAGGCGACCATTACGGCTGACCTGGATATGAGCGGCGTTGACTTCGTTCCCGCCAAAGGCTTTGGCGGCACGCTGGATGGACGCGGCCATTCTATCACGAATCTCTCCGCCACCCAGCCTTTGTTCAAGACCAGCCGGGGTACGATCAAGGACATCGTGATTGAAGAGAACTGCTCCTTTACGCCCGACTCTACGGTGTTCGGCGCCATTGTCGCACGCAACGAAGGGACGGTGCAGAATTGTATCAACAAGGCTCCCGTCACCCGCACGATTGCACCGACAACCAAGTATAGCAACCTCATTGCCGGCGTAGTGGGCATGTCGGCCGTAGAGAACACCATTAGCGGATGTAAGAACTACGGCAAGATTACTTTCCAGGTGACCAATAACGGCGGTTTCACGTCCCAGGGCGTGGCCGGCGTCATCGCGCTGACGGCAGGAAACCTTGAGGGTTGCGAGAATTACGGCGAGGTAAGCCTGGCGGGCGGTTGGCACGCAGGTCGCGCCTGCCCGGCCCGTGTGGATGCGGCGGGCAAACCCGATAAAGAAGGAGACATTGCGCAAGGCGAGATCTATACGTACAAGGTCGGTTCTTCCCTTGGCGGCGTCGTGGGCTATGTGAAGGGTTCGTTGAACGCTTGCAAGAACACCGGCAAGATTGTCTGGACGGAGACCAAGATTGACGGAATGACCACCTCTCCGGCTAAATTCTTCACGGGCGGCGTTGCCGGCACCTACTATGGCAATGTTGCCGATTGCATCAATGAGGGCGAACTGGTCATTACCTCTGTGACCAGCAACGGAGAGAATTATGAGAGTCAGCAAAATCACCAGCATGCGATGGGCGGCGTCCTTGGCGGTTTCAACAATCCTGCTGATCAAGGGTCGGCCAGCAAGAATCGGGGCTCCAACGTGACGGGGTGCGAAAACCGAGGCAATATCTCCATCAACTCCAATTCTTACAAGAGTTGGATGTGGCTGGGCGGTGTTGTCGGCTGGCCCAATGGCGATGATGATTCATCCCCTACAAAAGTCGGGACGATGTCCTCTTGCAGCAATATCGGAGATATTACAGTGTCCGGGACCCCGCGCATCCGTGTCGGCGGCGTGGCGGGCGTATCCCCCAACATGAACGGCTGTTCCAACACCGGCGACATCTGGATCAATGGCGCATGGGAGAACAGCAGCGCGGCGGGACTTATCGGCGCCCACTGGGGTCGTGAACAGGCGATCAAGAACTGCACGGTCAACTGCCAGGTAGATTCCAAGTCAATTATCAGCTATGCTCTGTTGATTGGTAACATTGACAATCATGCTTCGGGAAGAAATTCCGCGAAAGTCGAGGGCGGTTCAATCATTGGAGAGGTTTCGTTTAGCGGTGACGCCACGCTGCTTCCCGAAACTCCCTCTATCGGGCTGTTGGTCGGGAACGGCACTAAGGACGGCGATGCC
>CAMJRT010000318.1 GCA_946408295.1 uncultured Bacteroidales bacterium | reverse complement strand
CAATATGGCTACACCGCCGTCAAAAGCGGCTATGTGGGCGACATCCTGCCCCGGGGGCAGCATCACTACAGCCAATGGGCGGTCAACCATTATCTTTACGCTGTCAAGCAGGCGGCTAAGCATAAGATTATGGTCAATGCCCACGAGGCGGTGCGCCCGACCGGCCTTTGCCGCACCTATCCCAATCTCATCGGCAACGAAGCGGGCCGTGGAACGGAATACCATCACCAAGGCAAGAACGGCATCCGTCATTTCCACACCTGCATCCTTCCCTTTACCCGCTTGATCGGCGGTCCGATGGACTACACGCCGGGCATCTTTGAGATGGATTTGAGCAAGACCAATCCCAATAATCACGGGAAAGCCGAGTTCACCATCTGCAACCAACTGGCCCTCTATGTCACGATGTACTCCCCGCTCCAGATGGCGGCCGACATCATCGAGCACTACCGCCGCTTCCCCGATGCCTTCCAATTCATCAAGGACGTGGCCGTCGATTGGGAAAAGAGTCTCTATCTGGAAGCCGAACCGGGCGACTATCTGACCATCGCACGACAGGCCAAAGGCTCATCCGACTGGTTTGTCGGTTCCATTTCCGGATTGAGCGACCGAACGGTGAAACTAAACTTCGATTTTCTGGAGAAAGGCAAGAAATACATAGCGACGGTCTATGCGGATGCCAAAGATGCCAACTGCGTCACCAATCCCCAGGCATACACCATCCGGCGCTATCTGGTGACCTCCCTGTCACGGCTGAGCCAAAAGATCGTTGAATCGGGCGGTATGGCCATCAGCATCCGCGAACTCACCCCGGGCGAAAGCACCCAAGGCCTCAAAAGGCTGTAAAAAGTTGCAAATTCACAAAAAGGTCAAAAAAAAGAAAAATTTTTCTTGACTTTTTAAGTTTTCTCATTTCTTTATCCTATCTTGCGCCAGCAAAATAGGATTTTTGAATTTTATTTTGCGGAACAGAATTTGTTTAATACATTTGCACGAAAGAAGAGACCTATGTTAGGAGTAAAATTAACAAAACAAAGGATATGTCGCGAGGATTCAAAACTTGTCATTGAATCCCTATCGCGTTCTATGTCCGGAAAACTAACGGAAGAAGAAGTCCAAATTGATAAGAAATTCGAGGAGGCTGGTCGTCAGTATTCCTTTGTATGGAAGTAAAAGAGGTTTGTGTGGAACAGATTTTTGACGCATCTGTTCTGGAGGGTTTTAGGTGCGGAGTAAAGCAGATGGATGATTTCTTGCAAAAGAAATTGTCCTTTTATATAAGAGCCTTGGAGTGCAAGGCTTTTGTTGTTCATATCGGCGATGAAATTGTGGCTATGTTCGCTTTGGGATTTGACTCTTTGGAGTTGGATTTTCAAGAAAGCCACAATGTCGTCTACAAAGAGGATATAGACATCCCGTCAGAACACGAAGAAGACTTTATGTGTATGAACAGTCATCCTGCGTTAGAAATATCATTTTTAGCTGTGAGCGAAAAATTCCAACATCGGAACATCGGTAGAGCAATCGTGGGAGAGATTAGAAAGAGAGCTAAATTGCAACAGATTGGAGGTTGTCAATTTTTGACAGTCAATCCTTTGGTTACTACGAATTATTCGTCTTTAGGCTTTTATAAAAAAATAGGATTTAAACAAGTAAAAGCGATCGAGTACTTCAGACAGAATACATTTCGGCTATATTTACCGCTCAAAATTTGGTCAGAAGAAGCCTCTTAATGTAGCCGTATGAAAAGAATTTGTAAAATCATTGCGAAATACCTGACGGTGCTGGTGCTGCTGGCGGCTGCGGCGGGCCTGCTGTTCCCGGGCGTCATCCGGTACTTGAAACCGGTTTATATCAATCCCCTGCTGGGCGTGATTATGTTCTGTATGGGAATGACGCTCAAGACGGATGATTTCCGCGTGGTGTTCCGCCGTCCCAAGGACGTCCTCATCGGATGCCTCGCCCAATTCACCGTGATGCCCCTGCTCGCATTCGCCCTGACCCGCATTTTCTCACTGGACCAGGCCCTGACCATCGGGGTCGTGCTGGTGGGCTGCTGCCCGGGCGGAACGGCTTCCAATGTCATCACCTACCTGGCCAAGGGGGACCTGGCTCTTTCCGTCGGAATGACCGCCACCTCCACCCTGCTGGCTCCGGTTCTGACCCCGCTGCTCGTATGGCTGCTGGCCGGCGAAAGAGTAGAGGTCGATGTGCCCGGTATGCTGATGAGCATACTCTGGGTGGTGATTTTCCCCATCGGGCTCGGACTGGCCGTGAAAAAATTGGTCCCCAAAGTGACGGAGCACGCGGCCGCCTATCTTCCGGCCCTTTCATCCCTGACCATCGCCGCCATCGTACTCATCGTGATTGCCGCCAACGCCGAAAAACTGCTCTCCAGCGGGATGATTATCATTTTGGTGGTCATCCTGCACAACCTGGGCGGCCTGGGCGTCGGCTACCTCATCGGCACAGCCCTGCGCCTATCCCCGGCCAAAAGGCGCGCCATCAGCATCGAGGTCGGGATGCAGAACAGCGGTCTGGCTTCTTCG
>CAMJRT010000317.1 GCA_946408295.1 uncultured Bacteroidales bacterium | reverse complement strand
GGTGAGGATTTGGGTGTCAGCCGGGATGGTGTCCGAAAGGCTTCCCGAAACCGTGATGTATTCGGATAAGGTGGATTGCTTTCCGTCCTCACCGGCCTTTCCGCTATCGAAAGACGGCTGCACCGAAAGCAACTTGTCAATCCGCGCGTCCGGGTCGGTGTAGATGGTCGTGGAAGGGTAGTATTTTGCCGTAGAATCGTCTATCGCCGTCCGAACCATACCGATGGTCGTCTCGCGGATGGTAGGGTAAATTTCGGGGTATTCCCCGTTCCCGTTGAAATAGACGGTGGCGGGCCGGAGTCCGTTCTTCAAGATGGAGGCCGCGTTCTCGACGAAAGCCTTCGCCGCATCGCGCTCCCCGTCCGTCTCGCCCCATCCGGGCCAGTAGTCCGGCGTGTCGGGAGTCCCCACCGGGCCGATGGGGAGCATGAGGTTTTGGATGTCCACCGACTCCGCATCCTTGATTTCCTGGTTCCGATACCAACTCGGCAAGACCATGTTCCGGGACGAGCCGTAGGCGAAGATGCGGTTGGCGATTTCCTCGGCGTTCGCCGCCGTCCGGGTGATGGAGGTGAGGCCGTTGCCCTTGCCGTAGGCGTATGTCCCCACATTGGGGTTAGCACCGCCGCCGCCGATGACGATGGTGTCGGTCATAACGCCGTCCACCTCCTCGACATTATAGACCCAGCCGACCTCCGGCCAAATCTCATAAATCTTGTCGAGGCACTCAAGGATGTTCACCCCGGAGACCGTGAAGTCCCTCGGTTCGAGCATCAGGTCGTGCAAGGCCGGGTTCTCCTCGGCGGTCGCTATCCGCACTTGCCAAGACCCCGCGCCGTATTGGTCAATGAGGCAAGCCTCGAAACGGCGGGCAAGGCCGTCGCACCCCTCGAAGGTGGAGATGGACGGTTGGGTGGAGAAGTGGATGCGTTTGTCGCCCGTAACGAGGTCGCGGAACGGGCAATACTCCAACATCTTCGACGAATCGAAGAATTGGACACCTTGGTAAACGAACGCCGCCCCGTAGGAGTATGGACGCGCTTGTTTCTTGACTTGCGGGACGGAGTACAACTTGTATGTGAACCCCGTCCGTGAGTATTGAGGAATGACCGAACCACTCTCCTCGTAGCCGACATAGCACCCGGCGGTGAAGTCTATGAGCCGGGGAGACGAAATCTCCCGGAACTCCAACATTCCGGGCTTCATATATTGACCCGTGAAGGATGGCGTTCCGGTATAGAGCGCCACCCCGTCGGGAGAATATATGGTAAACTTTGCCATTGTGTTACGCGGTTACTATTTCTCCATCGTCAAGTGTCATCATCGTCATCGGGTCGTTCACCTTGAACTCGACCGTGAAGATGACGCGGGATTTCCCGTCCATCGTGTCATAATCTCCGTTGGACGGCATATTGAATGCTCCGAGGCGGACATGTTGGAAGCCGAACCCGGTCCATCCGTCGTAGGTCGAAAACTCGCCGCCGGACAAGAAATCCATGAAGTCCGTGATTCCTTCCTTGAGGTCTGCGATGGCCGCATCCTCGGATGAACCCTTTGCGAACATCACGCACTCCGCCTTGAATGTGAATGCCTGAAAGAACAATTGTTCTGTGTATTCATCATCGCCGTGTTCGTCCTTCCAATCGTTCTTGTACGGGTCCTTCGGTTTTCGGAAGGAAGGATAATCGTGCGTCTTGATGATTACGGAGTAGATGGATTTTACATCAACGGCGGATGAGGCTCCGTTCAGTTGGATATAGAACGGATGGTATTCTCCTCGTATGGGTGGTACATAAAGCATCGCCTTGCAATAATAGCAAGGCGACGGCAATAGTATGGAATATTTATTCCGTTAAATTCCTATTAGGATGTTTCGACGCGGACAACCATTCCACTCGTTCCTGGCGCACCTATGACGGATTGCAACTCCGAGAGAATGCTTTGGTTGGATTGCGCGATGTCAAAGTTCGTGGCCGCAATTTGCGCGATGTGTTCGTTCAAGGTGGGGAGCGACGCACCGAAGGCGTTGATATTCTCCCATCCCCGTTCTTGCAAGACACGGATCGTGGACACATCGTCGCGGATGGCGTTGATGTAGGAGGCGAGAAGGTTTGCCGTGTCCTCTGTGATGGACTTGATTCCGCTACCGACCGAACTCGATCCGCCCCCGCTACCAACAGCATTCCTATACGGCTCTAGCACCTGGAGGGCGGAGTTGAGTGCGGGGAGCATATCTACGGCGCTTTGCATCGCGCCTTCCACAATGCCCATCGCTCTCCCGGTGTCCCCATTCCTTAACGCCTCCTTGAAAGCCTCTTGTCTTCCCGGGTCGAAAGCAGCCTCCAACAACATATCGTTCACAATCAGCTTCGCGTAGGCTTTCGCCACATCGCCGAGGATGTCCGCGTAGTCGAGGGCGGCCTGACCAGCCTCCCACCAGGAATCCACAATCTTGTCGGTGATGCTTGTAGCGACATCGCCAACAATGGACTCCGCGAAGCTGTCCATTTCCTTGAGCGCATCCTTGTATTGCTTCACAGCCTCACCGACC
>CAMJRT010000316.1 GCA_946408295.1 uncultured Bacteroidales bacterium | reverse complement strand
AGTTGGACAATATGTATGATTTCAAGGCGGATATCGCCATCATCACCAACATCACGCCCGACCATCTGGACCGCTACGACCACAGTATGGAGAAGTACGCCAAGGCCAAGTTCCGCATCACCCGGAATATGGACAGCGACGACTGCTTCATCTTCTGCAACGATGACGAAATCACCATCGAACAACTTGACAAGATTGTCATCAAGGCCAAGATGCTTCCTTTCAGCCAGAAGAAAGAAGTGAGCGAAGGCGCCTGGCTGGATGGGAATACGATCCGCGTGCGGATGGAAGACCGGGAAGACTGCGACCTGCTCATCGAAGAGCTCGCCCTGAGCGGCAAACACAACATTTACAATTCGATGGCCGCCGCGATTGCCGGCAAGGTGATGAACATCAAGAATGAGCAGATTCGCGCCAGCCTGGCGAGTTTTGAGGCCGTCGAACACCGTCTGGAAAAGGTACGCACGAAAGGAGGCGTCCTCTACATCAACGATTCCAAGGCGACGAATGTGGATGCGGCCTGGTACGCCCTCGAATGCCAGGACCGTCCTATCGTCTGGATTGTCGGTGGCAAAGACAAGGGGAATGATTACAGCACGCTGGCCGCTCTGGTCGAGCAAAAAGTGAAAGCCATCGTCTGTATGGGGGTTGACAACGCGAAAATACACGCAGCCTTCGAGCCGATTGTCGGCAGCCGCAATATCACCGACACCCGCAGCGCCGAGGAGGCCGTGCAAGCCTGCGCCGCCTTTGCCAAAGAGGGAGACGTGGTCTTGCTCTCCCCTTGCTGCGCCAGTTTCGATTTGTTCAAAAATTACGAAGAAAGAGGAAGATTGTTCAAAGAAGCCGTGATGAGATTATGAGCCTGACAGACAGAATGGCAACATTAGGAGACAAGGTCCGTGCGGCCCTGGCGTCCGTCAAGGGTGACAAAATGCTTTTGCTGATTGTCATTCTGCTCTACTTGTTTTCCATTATGACCGTGCTGTCCTCGTCCTCTTTCCTGGCCGACTCGGAGACCGGACGGGTCAATATGTTGATCGGGCAACTGGCCATCATCGGCATCAGCGGTGTCGCGTTGTGGGTCATCTACAAATATTGCACCCTGACGGGACTGATGCGTCTGGGCATCATCGGATATTTCATCTCCCTGGGGATGTTGATTTTCCTGACCCTCCACATCCGCATTCCGCACGTGATGGAATCCCAGAATCTCAACAACGCCTGGCGGACCATCTATTTCTTCGGGCGTATCCAAGTGCACGTTTTCGAGGTGGTCAAAGTGTTTTCCATCCTCTATATGGCCTGGGCGGTGACGCGTTGGAAAGAAGAGAGGGACTTGATGGAAGAAAACCTTACGCCCCAGTCCCTGTTGGAAGACCCCCGGGGATTCCGCTGGATACGGCGTCTGGCCTGGAATTTCAAAGCCGACTGGATGAATACCCCTTTCTTCAAGCGGACGCTCATCGTTTACCTGCCCTTCATTGTCACCTGCGCCCTGGTCAGCCGGGGCAGCAATTCCAGCGCTGTCATCATTGCTTTCGGTATGATCATCACCTTGATGATTGGAGGATTCGGCATCAGAAAACTGATTGCCTTTATGATGCTGGGCGGTATCGCACTGGGCGGATATATGATGCTATCGGGAAAAATGGATGGCGAGTCGGATGCAAAGAAGAGTCGGCCATCCCTGGAAAATCCCGTATTGAGGCCTTTTTCTCAACCTATGAGGGGCGTTTGGAAGAGTTGCGCAAACAAATGGACGAAGGCAAAGCGACGCGGTCCGACTATAACCGCTTCATTGATGAGAACCGGCAGACGCAAGCCGCCAAATGGGCCATCCGGGAAGGGCGGGTCACCCCGTTGGGTAAAGGGCCGGGAGGAAGCACGCAGAAATACAAAGTCATCGGGTTGTTCGGCGATTTTATGTTCAGTTTCATCTGCGAAGAATACGGCATCCTCGGGGCCATCTTTGTGATATTCCTCTTCGGGGCGCTCATCGCCCGGGGTACACGGATTGCCAATTATTGCAGCGACACCTGCGCCCGGACGATGGTGGCCGGACTGGTCCTGCTGATCAGCGGACAGGCCCTCATTCATATCCTGGTCAATACGGGCGCCATCCCGATGACCGGACAGACCCTGCCCATCCTCAGCGACGGGAAAAGTGCGATGTTGATGTTCAGCATCGCATTGGGCGTCGTCCTGGGCGTCAGCCGGCTGGTCCGGGAAGAAATCGACCGGGAAGAAGCCGGACTGGAACCGGTCATCACCCACGACGGGAATGACGAGGTCCAACAATCGTTGGACGATCTCGACGCACTGGATACCAATGGATTACAGGAATAAAAAGGACACATATATGCAAAAGTTAAAAGTAATCATCAGCGGCGGCGGCACCGGGGGACATATATTCCCCGCCCTCTCGATTGCCGACAGTCTCAAGAGGTTGAATCCCGACAATGAGATTCTTTTTGTCGGAGCCAACGGCCGGATGGAGATGGAGCGCGTGCCCAAGGCCGGATATTCCATTATCGGATTGGACATCCACGGCTT
>CAMJRT010000315.1 GCA_946408295.1 uncultured Bacteroidales bacterium | reverse complement strand
CGCTATTTGAAAAGCCGTTGCCGACCGCCGCTTCAATCAGCGTCAGTTTCGCCTCCAGGCTGGTTGCCTGGGCTTTCACGGCCGCCTCGATGGCAGCGAGTTTCTCCTCGAGCGAGCCGCTCAGCAACGCCACGGCCTGCCGGATCATCTCGATGGCCGCCTGGTCGTCGGCCAGTCCGTCACGCTGGGCCGCCTCGATCAACGCCACCTTCTCTGCCAGCGTCTTGTTCGACTGGGTGATGGCCTCGAGAATACCCTGGTAGTTTGGCTGCAGCGCAATGTCGATCGGCGGAACGTCCTCCTTGCAGGCAACCAGCATCAGGGATACCGCCCAGACGAAGAACCATCTGATTCGAATGTGTTTCATGGGGCTAGTCGGTCAGATTCAGCGTGCTATCATCCAGCCCTTTATCCGCCATGGGCATCATGCTGGCCTGGTTTTTCAGCTCTTCGAGGGCTTTCTTGATATCCGCCAGGGTCTGGCTGTAATCGGTCTGGCCTTGCACGGCAGCAAGGATCTGTGCCAGGGCCTGGGCAATCTGTCCCGTGGTGAGGGATGTCGAGAGGGTGCCCAGATCGGCCAGCACCTCGTCTATCTTTTTCGAGAGCGACTCGTCCGTCCCGCCCACCTGCGTCTTCAGCGAGCCCAGCGCGGTCTGCAGCAGGCCGATGGCGGTTTTTCCGTCGGCAAAGCCGTTGGTTACAGCCGTTTCGATAAGGCCGATTTTCGAGGACAGGCTCGTGCCCTGGCTCTCCAGGACCGTTTGGATGGCCCCCAGTTTCTGCTCGACCGATCCGCTCAGGGAGGAAAGGGCCTGCTGGATCAATTGCACCTGCGCTTCGAGCCCGATCCCTCCGATTGTCGTCACCGCACCCTCAATCAACGCCAGTTTCGTCCCCAGGCTCGTGCCTTGACCGTCCAGGGCCAACTTGATCGCGGCCAATTTCTCCTCCAGCGTACCGCTGAGGGACGTCAGCGCCGTCTTGATCAGGTCCCGCTGCGACGTCGCGTCCGCAAACCCATCCTTCACGGCCGTCTCGATCAAGGCCATCCGGGTCGACAGGGAACTTGTCTGGTTGCCGATGGCGGTTTGGAGGGCCGCCAGTTTCTCTTCGAGGGTGCCGCCCAGCGCGGCGATTGCCTGCTGCATCAACGCCTGTGCGGCGGCGCTGTCGGCAAAACCGCTGCCCACCGCAGCCTCGATCAGCGCCAGTTTCGCCTCCAGACTGGTGGTCTGGGCTTTTACGGCCGCTTCGATGGCGGCGAGTTTCTCCTCCGTGGTACCGCTCAACGAGGCCACGGCCTGCCGGATTTGCGCCATGGCGGTCTGGTTGTCGGCCAGCCCCTTTTGCAGCGCCGCTTCAATCAGCGCCAGCTTTTCGGCCAGCGACTTGTTGGAACTGTTGATGGCGGCGATGATGTCGCTGAAATCTGTCTCCATCGTGATATCCATCTCCGGATGCAGGCTCTCGCACGAGGAGAACGCCAGAGGCAACAGGAGCATCATTACGAGTATCTTTTTCATAGATTTCATTTATTTTACTTCAGTTGGAAGCAAAGTCCCACGGTAGCAAAGACCTGTCCTTTCGGCGAAAGTTCCTGATCCCCGGCCAGGACGAAACGGTAGCCGCTGCTGATCCGCAGCGCCACCTGCGGGAAAAGGAGGTATTCCAGCGACAGCGTGGCCGGGATACAGGGCACGAAATAATTGTGCCGTTCGTTTTGGCCCGTCACATGGACCGTATTGCCGGAGCCGTCCGGTTTAAAGGAATTGCTCACGCCAAGGGTATAGGTATTCCCAAAGGCAAACAGGCAGCCGATTCCGGTTCCCGCATAAAGCGAAAGAGGCGTCTTCCTGCTTCTGTGTCCCAGCAGATTCGCCTCTACGGTCACCCCAAGGGTATGGAAATTGGTTTTGAGGTCGCGATAGACATCGCCCTTGACACCCCCGTCGGGCAGGGAAAGCAGGTTGGGCTGGGTCTGTTCCCGCAGCATCCGGGTATAACTGTACTCGACTCCCAAACGGAAAGCGGGGTTGCAACTATAGAAAAGGCCGGCACAGACCTGGGGCTGGATGGCCGTTTCCGTTTTGGGGCCGGCTCCTTCCAAGCCACCGCCCCACATCCATGACAGACCTCCCTCAAACCGAAGGGCAAGCGTTCCCTGTGCCCATAGGGAGGACGGAAGGGAAAGCAACAAAACCAATATTATCTTTCTCATAATCAGTTATATGCAGTAAAGATAACACTAATTTTTTTAAAACTAATAATTTTTTACAATGTAATCATCTTATCGGCCGGACAATTCGTTTCGGGCTGCCCAGACCTTGGGCGTAAAACTCGTGATGCGCTTGAACGTGGTGTTGAACGAAGAGGCGCCTATAGGGAAACGACTATTTCCCAAACCCGTTCTTCAGGAATTCTACAAACGGAATGTGGATGATACCTTCCCACTTGGAAGATTCCATATAGGGAGTCATTGAAATCACATACTTGGGATAATTGTCTTTGATGGACATCAGGTTGCCGAATTCGCGGTTGAAAGTCTTTTCCTCGGTGATCA
>CAMJRT010000314.1 GCA_946408295.1 uncultured Bacteroidales bacterium | reverse complement strand
ATCCGATGACGCGAACGATTCTCATATCGGTGCTGACGATGCTGCTCTGTCTTTCCGTCCGGGCGCAGGATGGCACCGCCCGCTTACCTGTCCCGGCGCAGGAATACCCTGACAGCCTGCTGGTGCTTTTCTGGAATGTGGAAAACCTTTTTGACTGTGACGGAGAGAACGGTGGAGCGGAATGGACGCCGGAGGGAGAGAAGCATTGGACGCCGGGACGCCTGCGCACCAAATGCAACGCCATCGGAAAGACCCTGCTTTGGATAGGGGAACAGGAGGGACGCTTGCCGGATATCGTGGGGCTGGCTGAGGTGGAAAATGAGGGGGTGCTGCGCCGGCTCATCTATTCCGCGCCGCTGCGCAAGGCCGGTTATCGCTATGTGCATTTCGATTCCCCCGACCCGCGCGGCATCGATGTCGCCCTGCTGTACAGAAAGGATGTGCTGGCCCGCCCAAAGGCCGAGGCCCTGCCCGTTCCGGGTTTCCGTACTCGCGACATCCTTCGCTGCCGCTTCCCGCTGGTCGCATCCCAGCCGTCTTCGCCCGATGATTCTTGTTCTGCCCGCAAGCCCGACAGCTTGACCGTCATCGTGGTCCACCACCCCTCGAAACTCGGCGGCCCGGCCCGGTCCCAGCCCCGCCGCAAGGCTGCTATGTCCATCCTTCGCGAGGCCTGCCTCAACGCTGCCGGCAACCCCGGAACGAACGGCTCCGTCCGTTCCGACAGCCGCAAGGAGCCCCTCCGATGCTCGCGGCGGACTATCGTCACAGGTGATTTCAACGATACGCCCGACGCAGAGGCTTTCCGGATGCTGGATTCTTGCCTCATCTGCCTGTCGCGGCCTCTCCACCAACGGGGTGAAGGTTCGCTGAAATACGACGGAAAATGGGAATTGATCGACCAGTTCTGGGTGTCGCCCGATTTGGCGGGAGAGACGGCTGGCGGCTCGAGCGACAGCACGGCACGAAGAAACGGCTCGGAAGACGGCGCGCCCCGCTGGCGCTGTGAGACTGCCGTTCTCTACGCCCCCTTCCTATTAACCCGCGACAGCGCCCACGCCGGGGAAAAGCCCCTGCGCACTTATTCCGGCCCCCGCTACCTGGGCGGCGTCAGCGACCATTTGCCGATTGTGCTGCGGTTGAGCAGAAAGGATTCGCCGGGAGAGGCGGACTATTCGTCCAGGGAGTGAATGGCCAGGCCGGAGCGGAGTTTGGGCTCGAACCAGGTGGTCTTCGGAGGCATGATGTTGCCGGTGTCCGCAATGCGGATGAGTTGGTCCATCGAAACGGGATAAAGCGCGAAAGCGACTTTCATCTCTCCGCTGTCCACCCGGCGGGACAATTCGCCCAAGCCCCGGATGCCGCCCACGAAATCAATGCGTTTGTCCGTGCGCAAATCTTTGATACCCAATAATTTGTCCAACACCAGATGGGAGAGGATGGTCACATCCAGCACGCCGATGGGGTCTTCGTCGTCGTAACGGCCTTCCCGGGCGGTGAGGCTGTACCATTTGCCGCCGAGATACATCGAGAAATTGTGCAAATCGGCCGGCTCGTAGGGCTTCGCGGCGCGTCCGTACATCGGTTCGGAGACGAGCGTCACTTTGAAATCTTCTTCCAGGGCCTTGAGGAAGGTCCTTTCATCCATTCCATTCAAGTCCTTCACGACCCGGTTGTAGTCTAGGATGGCCAGATGGCTCTGCGGAAAGCAGACCGCCATAAACCAGTTGTATTCTTCCTGACCGGTATGATGAGGATTGGCCGCCCGCTTTTCCGCTCCCACACGGGCGGCTGCCGCCGTGCGGTGATGACCGTCCGCCACATAGAAGGCGTCCACCTGGGTGTTGAACAGACGGGTGATGCGGGCGATGGTGTCGTCATCGTGGATGACCCAGAAGGTATGGATGAATTTATTCTCGTCGGTGAAACGGTATTCAGGCTCTCTCGCTATCGTCGCGCTGATGATGCCGCCCAGTTCCTCGTTGTCTTTATAGGCGAAAAAGACCGGTTCGATATTGGCGTTCTGGATGCGCACGTGTACCATACGGTCATCTTCCTTGTCTTTGCGCGTAAGTTCGTGCTTCTTGATGATGCCTTCGGCGTAATCGTCGGTATGGGCGCAGAGTACGAAACCGTATTGCGTACGCATCCCCATCGTCTGGGCATAGACATAGTAGCAGGGTTTTGCATCCTGAACCAGCCATCCGCGCGATTTCCAAAGTTTGAAATTCTCGACGGCCTTGTCGTAAACGGGCTGGGAATGTTCATCGGCAATGGGTTCGAAGTCGATTTCCGGACGAGTAATGTGCAGCAGGCTCTTTTCTCCGGCCATCTGCCTGGCCTCAACGGAATTCATCACGTCGTAAGGGGGAGCCGCCACTTCAGTTACCAAATCTTTCGGGGGGCGGATCGCCGCAAACGCTTTCACTCGTACCATAATTTTAATCACGCTAAATATCGAAGCGCGAAGTTATCAAAAAGTCGCCAATAATCAAACAAAAAGTTGTACCTTTGTGTGATTCCTTTGCAATAAACACATATGACATTTTCTATGATTATCCAGCTGCTAATT
>CAMJRT010000313.1 GCA_946408295.1 uncultured Bacteroidales bacterium | reverse complement strand
CTTCGCTGCCTTCGCGCAGGGCGGTGGTGCGGCTATCCTCCCCGGGCTCCTGGTGCCCTTTGGGCAGGTCCCACAGGCCGTTTCGCCGGATGAACAGATAGCGAGCCCCGTCATTCGTGATACCATCTTTCGCATCAGGGTGTTGCGTGCTGACCTCTTCCCGGGACAACGGGCGGCATACCAGCCCTCCGGCCGCATTGACCTCGCGGAATTCGCGGCAGAACGCCTCGTACGCGCGTTGGTTCGAGATGCAGATGAGTTTGTCGTCGACGAAAATCTTGTACATAGCCTATTTTATGTCTTCTTCTCCCGGGCTTACTGTTCCGGTATAAAGCGGATTGACGTAAGTGGGGCTGCCGATCACAAAAACAATACCGCTATTTACGTGCGTGCCGCTCTCGGCGGTATAAGTATATCCCTTCAGCCGGTCAATTCCCCAAGCCGATTTGACCGTTTCGTAATTGCAGAAAGGAACGACTTCGTCGTGCTGCGCGTGAAAAAACAGGAATGAAGGTTGCGTCGTTTGAGAAGGCTTCCAATTGCCGTAGGTGAGACTGTTTTTCTCCAAAGCGGATTTCAACGCTCTGAGTTTATCCCCGGCGATACCGGCGGGCGCTGTTCCGTCTTTGAAAAAATCGATGGTCGCCTTGTTGAAGCATTGGTCGGCCGTGCAATAACTCATCGCCTCTCCTGCCGCCAACTTCCACTGACTGTCTTGGGGATATTGGGTGGTATTCTCGGCGTTGTAAGGAAGGAATGATTGGGTCTGCGTGTTGAAAACCATCATCGAATAATTGTCGTGCGACTTGGAGTAGGCCAGCAGTTGCGCGTGGAGCTGGTCCGTGTTTTTTTCTTTCTGGCCCAGGGCTTCGAAAATACCCGTGGCGAGAAAGCCCTCCGTCATAAAATCGGCGTAAGTGCAACCAAGTGCCTTTGTTTCAGGGTTTGTATCCACCAATCCTTTCACGACCAGCGCAGCGGAAACAGGCATAAAGAGTTTGTCGTCGCTGATATATTGAAAGAGCGTCGCCAGCGGGTCGTAGGGTCCGTCTCCGCAGGCGGCGGCTATCAAATTGAGCCCGTCCAGTTGGTTCTCCTGATAGTATCGAACCACGCCGGCCGCCACGGCGCCGCCCTGGGAATACCCGAAAGCAACCGATTTCCAATGATTTGCCAACGATTTATTCTTTTCCTTCTGCAACCATTCCAAGGCCGCTTTGGCACCGGCAATCACCTGGCGGGCCGTAAGCTCCCGTTGCAGGTAAGGATGCGGGTTTCCGGCCGTGGAACCATAACCTTCGTAATCGGAAAAGACAACTAATTTGTTTAAACCGGTCAACAGGAGGGAACTGACGTAAACATCCGTTTTATAGTCCAAGTTCTTGTAGTTTGAAGGACGTTCGGCATCGCTGGTGATGGTGATGTGGCAACCGATGGCCAGGCCGTCCGCCGTATTGTCGCCGCTTAAATCCGGAAATCGCACCAGGGCGGACAGTTCCTTGATGCTCCCTTCCGCTCCCATACCCGTATAGAGGATAGTGGCCCAATCATTTCCGGAATCAAGCGTGCGAAGATATTTACCCTCCAGACTCGTGAACGGAGGATCGGGAGGGATGGGAGCAGGGGTGTCTTGCTTGTTGCACGCTGCAAACACAGTACCGCAGAGCAGCGCGGCAATCAGGATCCATAGAAAATGTCGTTTCATATTTGTTGTTTTTCTGTCGATGCCAAGCAATGAAGAATCAGGCCGAATGAACAGACAAATATAAGGAAATATTGCGCTTTTTGTTCCCGACTTGTTCGCAAATATGAAAAAAATGCGTAAGTTTGCCCGAAATAATGAAAGAAAATATGGTCAATTATAACAGCAAACACGGTCAGGTGCGGAAGTCTCCCTTCGAACTCTATATGATGTTCGTGGATATGCGTAATTTCGCGATGATGTTGCCGGAGGACAAAAAAGAGATGGTGAAAGCTGATTACGATACGATTCTCGTGTCCGCTCACGGATATGAAATCGGAGCGAAAGTGCTTACCCGTACCCCCTATAGCCACATCGACCTGGTGGATTACGGCGCTCCGTTTGCCTTCAAACTCGGACTTACCTTCGATGCCACCCCCAATCCCGGTGTGACGGATTTTTCCATCAAAGTGGAAGCCGATCTTAATTTTATGATGAAAATGATGATTGGTAGCAAATTGCAGGAGGCGATGGATAAAATAGTGGACGCACTGGTCGCTTTCAGTGAAGGCCGTATGCCCGAAGGCATCGACCCGGATATGCTCAAAAACGTCAAATTCTGATGTTGTTGCCGGACGCTTTCTGGGAGTCGCTGCGTGAAGCCCTCGCTTCCGCCCGCTTATCCGGCAAGGGCGGGGGCTTGCTACCGGAGGAAACGATTCTCGCGCGTTTTTCGGCGGCCTTGGAGGAGGAATCCCCCGCCTGCGTGCGGCTCAATCCTTGGAAAAAAGCCCATTTGCCCATACTGGAAGGCGCAGTGCAGGTTCCTTGGTCCGAGGAGGGCTGGCACTTGCTCAAAAGGCCCGTCTATACCTTGCATCCGCTTTTCCA
>CAMJRT010000312.1 GCA_946408295.1 uncultured Bacteroidales bacterium | reverse complement strand
GGCTTGGCTCAAGATTGCCTTCAGCGCGACCTGTTAAGGTTTCCTTGAATTTACGGCATTCTACATCTCTCTTTTCAGAGAGAGCACTCAAATTCGCATAAGTCCCTCGTGTCTACCATTCCACCACCAAGGCGGGAGGGGACTGCAAAGATAGATAAAAATTCTTATCTTTCGTACAATTTTGTTCTCACTCCGGCCGCTCCAACCATCGGGCGGCCCCACAGAGGGCTTCGTAGAAGTCTTCCCCGAAATAGCGGATAAGGGGCTCACGCAGGAATTGATAGACGCGGATGCCCTCGGCTTCCCCTTTGATGAAAGCCTCCTTGCAGATGTTCCAGCGATGCAGGTTGACCCCCGTCATCCCGCTGGAAAGCCGTGTCAGGCGAATAGGGTAGAGTTGGCAGGAAATGGGCTTGCGGAAATTCCCGTTCCCTTTCATCCACTGGCACTCAATCGCGCATAGACAGTTGCCCTCGCCGTCGAAATGGCAGAAGGCACATTCCTCGGAACCCTCCACCAGCGGTGTGACCAGATCACCGTCCCGGTCGATTTCAAAGAACCCTTTCTGCCGGACGGCATCCCGTCCCCCTTCGCTCATCAAAGGTGAGTAGTGGGCATAATTGCGTTCCAACGCCTCGGTCTCGCTCTCTTCCAGGGGCGCTCCGCTGTCGCCGATAATGCAACATACGCCTTTGCAGCGCGCGTAATCGCAGGCAAAACAGGTGGTCAGCACCTCTTCGCTGATCAGCACATCGTCGATTTGGATGAATGAAGGTCGCTGCGCCATTATTCCAAAACATACTCTACGCGCCCGGCCTCTGCCCATTGCGCGCAAAAACGACGGACTTCTTCGCGCGTAAGTTTGCCCAGCCGGTCTTTCACCCGATTGTGGTAGTCTTTTCCATAGGCGAGACGGTTGAAAATGATGTCTCTCCAATAGAAAGGTGAATTTTCTTGTGCCCGGGTACGGGAAATCATCTCAGCGATAGCGCCCTCGAAAGCGGCGTGCGGAATTTTCCCGTTCCCCATTTCCCGCAAGGTCTCATTGACGATGCGCAGCGCCTCCATTCCGGAACCGGACAAATGGATGAAAATTTCCGTATTTTCGACCGGCTGGTAATGGACATTTTCCCGGATGCGGCAGCGGACACCGACGCTTGCGAGATTCATCCTCAGTCGGTCTTGCGCAAGGGCTATCGCGATTTCCTTGACCAGTTGTTGGTCCAGGCCGGTCGGATAGTTGAAAGAACTGGCAATCAATACCGGCTTTTCAGGAGCAATGTCGCCTATGCGTGTCGTGCCTGATACGGTCAGCATCGTCGCCGGGTTGCGCTTGTCGTGTCTGCTGTCAACGGGAAACTGGTCCATAAACTGTCGTAGTTTGGAGACGACCC
Source organism: uncultured Bacteroidales bacterium (assembly GCA_946408295.1). The sequence goes on along the minus strand of CAMJRT010000312.1, from coordinate 1,187 downwards.
GCCGCTCCGGGATGTTCCCTTGTATAAAAAGGGTGGCATTCCGGGTGCTGCGGAAACATCCGCGAAGGAGTCCTGCCGCTTCGCGAAGGGCTTCGGACGACGGAGTCACCTTGTTTTTGTCCAAATCCCACGCATAGCCGGGATGCAGTTGACGCGATATCTGTAAACGAGCCTGCTGTATAGGGTCTTTATAAGAAGGGATTTGCGCACAGCGCGTGATGTATTCCCAGTCCTTTTCTTCCACTTTCCAGTGCCCGGTCAAGGTAATCAAAGCCTTCAGGAGCGAACTCACTTTTCGCTCGTCGCAACTTCCTTCAAGTGTGAGCGCGGAATGAGATACCGTCAAGTGCAGGTCGATGCCGCCGGCAGCCAGCAGGGACATAAAATCTTTCATCCGGTATCCGTTAACCCGGCCGGCATAAAAAATGTCTTCCATCCAGGCGGCGCCATCGGTGTTTGTCAACTGTGCCATTCCCCCCTCAAAGACAAAGGTGTAATAGACCCTTTTCCCACAGGGCTTTTGCTTATAAACCACCCGCGTCCCGTTTTCGAAGAAAAACATCGACCCGCCGGTGGTCCCCTCGGTGATGGCTCGAACCAGTTTGCAGGCCTTGGTTTTTCCGGGGAAACTCATCGTATCTGCGAAATGCAGTACCGGACCGCTGAGGGGAGGGAGGTGGTCGAGGGATAAACGGATTGTGCCATCCGCCTTCAACCCAAAGGCCGGTATCCGCACGCTGCGGGCGGTAAACCGGTCGAAACGCTTTTTGTCTTCGCTCGGAAAGTATTTTCTGGAGGTGAAGAACTCGGTTTTTTCCCGATCAGAGGCCAAATCGTTGTTGTAAAGATGGGAACGGAACAAACGGAGGGTTTGAACCGAGGGAGTGACCGGCCGCAACTGTCGGTCGAAACGACCGAAAAGATAACTGTTGGAGGCGGCTTCTACCTCACCTTCGCTCACCAGTCCGGTGCGCAAGTCTTCCAAAACCCGACAAATCCGTTCTGCCGTTGGGGCCTCATCCGCTTGGGCAACGACCGTTTGCAGGGTAAAAAGATGGTGGTTTTCCAAGCCCCGTGCCATTTGAAAGCGGGTGCTGACGCCCCCGTAAGGGATGCCTCCGGCTTCCAGCGCACATTCCAGTCTTCTTTCCAGAATCCGGCCGAACATAGTCCAGGAGCGCTCCACG
>CAMJRT010000311.1 GCA_946408295.1 uncultured Bacteroidales bacterium | reverse complement strand
CCGGATGCGGACGACGCCATCAACTATGGGGCCATCGGCGTGGTCATCGGCCATGAAATGAGCCACGGTTTCGACGACCAGGGCCGTCTGTTCGACAAGAACGGCAATATGGTGGGCTGGTGGACCGACGAGGATGATGCAAAGTTCCGTGCCAAGGCCAAAGTGCTGGAGGAGCAATTCAACAAAGTGCAGATCCTGCCCGGCCTGATGGCCAACGGTGCGTTTACTCTCGGTGAGAATATCGGCGACCACGGAGGTTTGAGCATTGCCTGGACCGCCTTCCAAAACGCCATTGCCGGCACCGACCCCGGCCTGATCGACGGCTTTACCCCTGCCCAGCGTTTCTATCTGGGCTATGCCACCGTGTGGGCCCAGAATATCACCGATGAGGAAAAGGCCCGTTTGACCAACATAGACCCGCACTCGCTGGCCGTCAACCGCGTCAACATCTCCTTGCGTAACTTTGCGACCTTCTTCGAGGCCTTCGGTATCAAGGACGGGGATGCGATGTGGCTTCCGGAGTCGGAAAGAGTACATATTTGGTAAACATATATATAATATTTGAAGCATTATGAAAAAGACTTGGATTATCGTTTTGGCCGTTGTCGCCCTGCTGGTGTTCTGGTGTGTGGGGGTTTACAACAGCCTGGTCAACAAAGATGAAAATGTGAAAACCGCCTGGTCGCAGGTGGAAAATGTCTATCAGCGCCGCGCCGACCTCATTCCCAACCTCGTATCGACGGTCAAGGGGTATGCCGCCCACGAGAAAGGAACGCTTGAAGGGGTGATGGAAGCCCGCGGCAAAGCAATGGGTGTCAGCGGCGGCAATCTTTCCGAAGAGAATGTGGCCGCGTATGGCAAGGCCCAGGGCGAGGTGAGTTCTGCGTTGAACCGCCTGTTGATGGTGGTGGAAAATTATCCTGATCTCAAGGCCAACCAGAACTTCTTGGATTTGCAGGCCCAGTTGGAGGGAACCGAAAACCGTATTGCGGAGGCGCGCCGCGGGTTCAACGAGGTGGCCAAGGAGTACAATACCTATATGAGAATTTTCCCCAACAATGTGATTGCCGGAATGTTCGGTTTCCAGCAGAAGGGCTATTTCGAGGCGGACGAAGATGCCAAAAAGGCCCCCAAGGTTGAGTTCTGATGTTCCGCCCGTTTCTTTTAACCCTCGCCCTGCTTGCGGCTTTGCCCTTGCAGGCGGGGCTTTTTGATTCCTCTAAGGACGGTCTGCCCGAGTCGCCGGACCCGCCCCGCTTGGTCAATGACTTTGCGTCTGTGATTCCGGCCTACCAGCGGGATTCGCTGGAGCAGGTGCTGGTGGCCTTTGACGATTCGACTTCCAACCAAATCTGCATCGTGACGATGCCGACGCTGGATGGTCGGGAGATTGTCGAGTATGGCACGGCGCTGGGCAACAAATGGGGCATTGGCAGCAAGCGCAACAACGGGGTGCTGATTCTGTTGAAGATACGCAATCCGCAGTTGGAAAGCGATCCGGACGGTCCTTATGTGGATGTGGCGATTTTGCCCGGCAGGGGACTGGAGGGCGCGATTCCGGATGCGTACGCCGCACGGATTATCCGCAATATAATGGGGCCTTATCTTCGGGAGGACGACTATGTTCCCGCCCTTGCGAAGGCCTGCGCGGAGGTGATGGCCCTGGCGGCGGGAGAGATTTCCGAGCCGCGTGACGGCGAGGAGGAAGAGGACGGCTGGACGATGCTGATGTATGTCCTCCTTATCATTGTCGTTTTGATTGTGCTGTCCCGAAAGAGGCCTTCCGGTGGCGCGGGAAGAAATTCCGGCTCCGGCGGCGGCTTCGGCGGTCCCATTATTTTCGGGGGTGGCGGCAGCCGTTCCGGGGGCAGTTTCGGAGGCGGCGGAGGCTTTGGCGGCTTCGGCGGCGGCTCCTTTGGCGGCGGCGGTGCCCGGGGACGGTTCTAGGCGCGGGCCTTTTACCCTCGAAAGGGCGCTCTCGCGAGGGAGGGTGATGGGGTTCAGAAGGTACGCCCCTTCGGGTCTATCCCTCCCACTTCGCTTCGCTTGTGGGCCCCTCCCGCTCACGATGTCGCGGGCGACACGCCTTCTTCACCCTCATCACACCATCCCTCGCTCCCTCAACGCTCTCGCGCTTCCTTTCGGGGAGCATTTGGCCCTTGCTTATTCTACTAGGGTATCGTCAAGAAGGGTGGTGAGGGCGGTTTTGTCGAGATGTTGTCCGATGAAGACCAGTTTCACCATTCTGTCGCCATAGACGGGGTCCCAGTCGCGGCGTAGTTTGGCGTCGCGCTCCATCATCTGCTGCAGGGCTTCTTCGTCCATCGTGGCGAACCAGTAGCCGGCGTCTTTGAGGGCCATCTGGCGGCCGGCCTGCTCGAACAGGTAGCATTTGTCGGGCTCGTCGTGGAAGTAGCAGATGCCTTTGGCGCGGATGATGTTCTTGGGCCATTTCTTGGTGACCAGATTGTCGAATTTGTTGATGTCGAAGGGTGTCCGGCGGGTATAGACGAAGGTCTCGATGCCATATTCCTCTGCTTCGCCTTCATCGTGGTGATGATGGTGATGCCCGTGCCCGTGATGC
>CAMJRT010000310.1 GCA_946408295.1 uncultured Bacteroidales bacterium | reverse complement strand
TCCTGAAAAGCCGCAAAATCATCGATGATTTTCAGCCGGATGTCGTCGTCGGTGTGGGCGGATATGCCAGTTTCCCGCTGTTGAAGGCGGCCCAGATGAAAGGCGTCCCCACCCTTATCCAGGAGCAGAACGGATTTGCCGGCAAAGCCAACCGGCGCATCGGCCAAAAGGCCCGCAAAATCTGCGTGGCTTTCGAGGGAATGGAACGCTTCTTCCCGGCAGAGCGCATCCTCCTGACAGGCAACCCCATCCGCAGTTGTATGGTTCCCGCCACGCCGGAAAGCAAGGCGGAGGGTCTCCGGTTCTACGGCTTGGATCCCACCAAGAAACACATTCTCATCGTGGGCGGAAGCCTGGGCTGCAAAACCCTCAATGATGCCGTATTGGGATGGGTCGAGACCGGCTGTCCGGCCGGGAACGATGTGGAAATCCTCTGGCAATGCGGCAAATACTATAAAAAAGAAATCGATCAGACCCTGCAAACGATGGCGGCCGGCAACCCGACGCTCTCCCGCGTGCATCACACGGATTTCATCGCCCGGATGGATTTGGCTTATGCGGCAGCCGATCTGGTCATTTCCCGCAGCGGCGCCAGCAGCATTTCCGAACTCTGTGCTTGTGGAAAAGCGTCCATCCTGGTGCCTTCCCCCAATGTGACGGAAGATCACCAGACCGTCAATGCGATGGCTCTCGTCCGCAAAAATGCGGCCCTTCTCGTCAAAGATTCCGAGGCCCGGGAGCGACTGATGTGCAGGGCGATGGGGCTGGTTCACAACGAAGAGAGACTGGCCCTGATGGAACAGAACGCACGCTTGCTGGCCAAGCCGGACGCCGCCCGGACCATCGCGGAAGAAGTATATCGCATCGCAGAGGAGAAAACAATATGAAAAGTGTGTATTTTATCGGTATCGGCGGCATCGGAATGAGTGCCGGCGCCCGTTATTTCAAAGCCAGAGGTTTTGCGGTTTCAGGGTATGACAAGACCCCCTCGGATTTGACGGAAGCCCTGCAGAAAGAAGGTATCGATGTCCATTATAACGACGATGTCAGCCGCATCCCCCGGGACAAGGAGAACACGCTGGTCGTCTATACGCCCGCCATCCCCGCCGATTTGGGCGAACTGAACTATGTGATGAACGAAGGCTATCGCGTCGTCAAACGTTCGCGTATGCTGGGAGAAATCGCTGACGGAATGCACTGCCTGGCGGTTTCCGGAACGCACGGCAAGACCACGACCAGCACCCTGCTCGCGCACATCTTCACCGAAAGCGGCATCGGCTGCAATGCGTTTCTGGGCGGTATCAGCAAGAATTACGACAGCAATCTGCTGTTGTCAGACAACAATGTGGTGGTCGCGGAGGCCGACGAATTCGACCGTTCCTTTCTCCAACTTTATCCCGATTATGCCGTCATTACGGCGATGGACGCCGACCACCTGGATATCTACGGTGACCTTTCCCACGTCAAAGAGGCTTTCAAAGCCTTCACCGCGCAGGTCAAGAAAACCGTCATCGTCAAACAGGGACTGGATATCACGCCGGCCGACACGAAAGCGAAGATTCTTCACTACAGTTATGATGACGTCCGTGCCGACTTTCACGCCGAGAATCTGAAAAAGGACCCGTGCGGCTATTTCGACTTCTGCCTGGTATGGCCCGGCGGCCGCATGGACGGTTGCCGCGTAGGAGTTCCGGGCTGGGTGAATGTGGAAAACGCCGTCGCCGCTTCCGCCATCGCCCTGAGTTACGGAGTCGCCCCGGAAGCCGTTCGCAGGGCCCTGCTCTCCTTTCAAGGTGTCAAACGTCGTTTCGACATCCAGGTCAACAAGCCGGACCGGGTCTATATCGACGATTATGCCCATCACCCCAACGAACTTTCCGCAGCCATCCGCGCCATTCGCGATATGTTTCCGGGACGCAAGATGACGGGAATTTTCCAGCCCCATCTTTATACCCGCACGCGGGACTTCGCATCCGAATTTGCCGCCGCCCTCAGCGGGGTGGACCAACTCATCCTGCTGGACATCTATCCCGCCCGGGAAGAGCCCATCCCCGGCGTCACTTCCGAGTTGATTTTCAAGGATGTCACCTGCCCCCGGAAAGTGCTCATCCGCAAAGAAGCGCTGATGGAAGAACTGAAAAAGACAGATATCGACGTGCTGGTAAGTTTCGGCGCGGGCAACATCGATCGTTTCATCGACCCTATTCGTGAATGGATGGAGGCTCAATGAACAACACGCTGAAATATATTGTCGGAATTCTGATCGGCGGCATAACGCTGGTCTGCATCTTTCTGGCCTTGACGCGGGCGACCCGGCAAAGGGAGAACCGGGTCTTTTCGCGGATTGCCATTGAAAATGACAGCCCCCAGGGTCAGCGTTTCCTCGAAAACGAAGAACTCATCGCACGGGTGGAAAAGATGACCGGCGGCATCCTGGGCCGCAAGGTCAAAGACATCGACTTGAATCTCCTTGAAAAGGACTTGGATAAGACCAGTTGCATCCTCAAAAGCCAGGTATATGCCGACAAGGAGGGGACATTGTATATTCATTTGAGCGAAAGAAAACCTTTTGTACGCCTGCAAACGAC
>CAMJRT010000309.1 GCA_946408295.1 uncultured Bacteroidales bacterium | reverse complement strand
GGAGGCTTTCGAACGCTTCCCGCTCTGGGAAATGCCTATGGGCGGCAGTTTCCAAATGATTTTCTACCGCTCCCGCAAAGCAGGGGACGTGCTGGTCAAGTTCCTGTGGAACGAAAAGGAAGCCTCCATCCCTATTGAACCTGTCGAAGGACCATATTATCGCTGGAGCGATGTAAGGGCATATTGCCAGGGCCGGATAGATAATTCGCTAGGCAAAATCGGTGAGGCTTTTGGGCAAAATGAAAAAAATGGGCATTCTCTTTGAGAATGGTATTATTTTATTTATTTTTGTGCCCAAATAATTGTAACACAACGGATAACTGCATGAAAACAATCTGTAGAATTCTGATCCCTGTTTTGCTAGTGGGGGGGGGTAGTAACTTCCTATCTATCAATGCGTTAGCGTCTTCTGCCGAGCCCGGCACACTTTATCAGACACAGAATGCCAACGATGCCCGTAAATGGGAGGGCGTCATTGTGGATGTAAACGGCGAACCCGTACCGGGTGTCGCCGTATTTATTGTCGGTAATACCGCAAGTGCAGCAATCACTGATGCTAAAGGCGCATTCTCCATCTCTGCACGTCCGGGAGAAGATATCCAGGTCTCGTGTCTAGGATATGAGACTCTGACCGTCAAGGCTGGTTCTGCCCTTCAGCGTATCATCCTGAGAGATGAGGCGCAGGTACTCCAGTCCTCGGTCGTCACCGCCCTCGGTATCAAGCGTGACGAAAAGGCCATCGGCTACAGTGCCCAGAAGGTCGAAGCCGAGAAGTTCTCCAACTCCGGTACTACCGGCAACTGGCTGAACGGTATTTCCGGCCAGGTCGCGGGCTTGAACATAGACCGCACAAACAGCGGCGCCGGCGGCTCGATGCGAGTGACCATCCGCGGTGAATCCACCGCCGACCTTGAGAACAATACCGCCCTCTTTGTCGTGGACGGCGTTCCGATGTATAATACGGCGACTATGTCCGAGCAGGCTGAAGGTTCCTCCTTCGTAGTGGACTACGGCAACGGTACCGCCGACATCGACCCGGACAACATCGAGAGCGTCACCGTGCTGAAAGGTGCGGCTGCAACGGCCCTCTACGGCTCCCAGGCCTCCAACGGCGCCATCATCATCACGACCAAGTCCGCCGAGAGGCAGGAAGCCAATTTCCAGGTTTCCCTGAAATCCAGCTTCGCCGCAGACCGCGTCCTTTCCTCGCCGGACCTCCAGTATGTCTATGGCCAGGGCTCTGATGACAAGCCGTACTTCTACTACCTCCGCTCCGAGGAGGGTGACGATGTGGCCGGAATCAATCCGGAGCCAGACAAGAGTACCACTTCGTCAATGACCTCCTGGGGCCCCAAGATGGACGGCACCCTGTACTATCAGTACTATGACAAGGAGCGCGGAATAGGCGGACATTTTGAAGAGGACGGGACCTTTGTACGTGACAAGACGCCTTTCGTCAACTATGGCGACTGGTTCAAACGCTATTTCAAGACGGGGCTTACTTTCTCGAACAGCGTCACCCTTTCCGGCAAGTTCAACAAGGACAACTCCATCCGTGTAGGATTCTCGGACAACCGTTCAAGCGGAATAGTCCCGAACTCTCCGATGCGCTATAACTACCTGTCCCTGAGGACTAAGAACCGTCTCGCGCGCTTCCTTACAGTCGAGAGTTCCGTCAATTACAAGGCCAACCGCAAGGACAATATCCCGACGTCTTCGGGTTATGGTTCCACGGCAATTATGTACGGTCTGTGGTGCCTTGCCCCGAACGTGGACACCGAGTGGACGCAGAAATACTGGTCCGACATTACTCCCAATCAGCAGGATGCTTCGACCTCGGGAGGTAAGAACAACCCCTATTTCCTTGCTTACGAGTGCATCAACACCCAGCGCAACGACCGTCTCTACGGCAATATCAAGTTTGACTTCGACCTGGCGAAAGGCCTCACCCTTATGGCCCGCGCCGGTATGGATATGAATTCCGACTTCCGTACCCAGACCCAGGCGACCTCCACTCAGGCCCGTCCCCAGGGATGGTACCGCGAGCAGGATGTCGATAACAAGCAGTACACGGCGGATATCCTCCTCCGTTACAACAAGAAATTCCGCGGCGAATTCGAACTGACTGCAAACCTTGGCGGCAGCATCCTGGACCGCAATTATTCCAAACACGCTCAGGAAGCGGGAACTATCAATGTCCCCGGTTTTTATTCCCTGGTGAACTCGCGCAGTGAAATCAAAGTTTCAAACAGTTCCTACGAGTGGATTACCAATTCAGTCTACGGGATGGTCTCCCTCGCCTGGAAGAACGCGGTATTCCTGGACCTCACCGGACGTAACGACTGGTCCAGCACTCTGGCGAAGGGGAATAATTCCTATTTCTATCCTTCAGTGAGCGGCAGCGTGGCCCTGAACGACCTCTTCGACTTCGGCCGCACCAACGGTCTTGTCAATCTGCTTAAGATTCGCGGCTCCTGGGCCCAGGTCGGACACGACACCTCGCCTTACCGCATAATGGATTACCTCTCCTTCAGCGGATTCCCCGGCACGGTCCAGCTTCCGACCACACGTACCAACAACAATCTTCGCCCTGAAAGGGTAT
>CAMJRT010000308.1 GCA_946408295.1 uncultured Bacteroidales bacterium | reverse complement strand
ATCGTCAAGACCACCCTCGACGTTTCCGACGGTTCCGTCCTCTGGCACGACGGTGATGCCCTGAAACTGCTCGTCAACGGAGCAGACTACCCTTCTGCGGCCCTTGTCCTCACCGAGGACGTCGCCAGCGCCCGTTTCGAATTCGAAGGCGTAACGGGGGACCCCGCCTATGCCGTCTATCCGGCGTCCGTCGCCGCGGCGTATGACGGTTCAGAACTGAAAGTGACCGTTCCCTCCCAGCAGGATGGGACCTTCGCCAATGCCGCCATTGAAGTGGCGCCCGTCGATGCCGTCCATTCCACTGCGCTCCAGAATCTGGGAGGCTTGCTGCAACTGGTCATCGACAACGATGCCGTCCGCAAGGTCGTCGTCACCTCCAACGCATCCGAGAATCTGGCCGGTCAGGCGACAGTCAGTTTCGATGCCGAAGGCATTCCGCAGATTACGGCGGTCGCCGCCGGACAAAGCAGCGTCACGGCGAATGTTTCCGGAGCCGGTACCTGGTATGTAGCCACGCTGCCCGTCACGATGACGGAGGGCCTGTGCGTGCAGCTTTTCGATGAGAGCGACCAGCCCCTCGGCGAAAAAATCTCCTACAATTCGCTGTCTGTCCAGCGTCGTCAGGTATGCCGCCTCGGTTCCTTCAATAACGCCCTTTCCGGCCGATTCTTCATCAAGGCCAACGGTACGGGCAGTGGTTCCAGTTGGGACGACGCCGCTTCCATCGACCAACTCGTCAGCGGGGGCAACGGCAAATATATCTTCCTTGCAGCCGGCACCCACACCATTTCCGCAGCAATCAACATCGGGACGGACGTCAGTTTCACCCTCTTTGGCGGTTATCCCTCCGATGCGACAGGAACGTCCCTGACCGGACGGGATATCGTGAACAATGAATCCGTCATCGACGGTGACGGCAATCGGATTCTCGTGTTTTCTTCCGGGGAAACGTCCGTAACCGCCATAGACGGCGTCACTTTCCAGAATGCCGCTTCCAGCAGCCAGGGTTCCGCCCTGATTCTGCAAAATGTCAAGAAGGCGACTTTCTCCCGCTGTACCCTCAAGAACAACACCTCGACCGCTACCGGTAATGCCGGTATCGTCCGGGCCGTTACCGGTGCCATCGTTTTCAAGGAATGTACCTTTACCAGCAATACGACCAGCGGTCTGGGCGGCGTCATCAGTATGACGAGCGCCAACGGAAACCTTACCCTGACCGACTGCGTGTTCTCCGGGAACAGCGCCGGAAAACAAGGAGGAGCGGTCTATATGTCCAACGGCAACCTGAACGTGAATCATTGTACATTCTCCGGCAATACGGTGACGGCAACGGCTGATCCCAGTTATGGCGGCGCACTTGCCGTCGCGGGCGGAAGCGTCTCTATCAGCGGCAATACGACCTTTACTTCTAACGTGGCGCTTCGTGGCGGTGCCGTCAATATCCTTGTCGGCTCATCTTCGACGGCGAACGTTTCCCTGGAAGACGTGAGTTTCACTTCCAACCGTGCGTCAGCAGGCGGCCAGGGCGGCGGTGCCATTTGTGTCAACTATTCTTCTTCAACGCCCGGTGCGGTCACGCTGGATGCCAAACGTTGCCAGTTCACTTCCAACGTCGCATATCCGAGCGCAATCAGTACTTCCAGTGAACTGACCACGACCAAAGGGGCTGGCGGCGCCCTTGCCGTTCAGGCCAATGCCACGGTGCGTCTGGACGCCTGTGAATTTACCGGCAACCTCGCCGGTACCAACGGAGCGGCCATCCGTCTCAATGGAGCCGGTTCCCAACTGTATATGAACCGTTGCTGCGTGTATTCCAACGCGGCCCGGCAGTATGGCGGCGCCCTGTCCGCGGAAACGGCCTCTTTCGTCGCGATGAACAACTGCTCGTTCTACCAGAATGCCGTCGTCGCCTCGACCGGTGCCGCGATGCTGTATCTGGATACGGCTTCTATGCTGATGGTCAATACTTCCGTGATGAACAATTCAAGCAAGGTCTTCTGCCTGTCCGGCGCCGCTGCTTCCGAGCAAGCGTCCATCGTAGCCAATAGCCTGATTGTCAACAAGAGTACCTCCAAGGCAGCCATCGAACTGGACGCTTTGCCGGTGACTTCTTACGGCCACAATATCTATTCCCTGATGACGGACGCCAATTCCAAATGGACCTCGGAAGATGCAATGAATCATCCCGACCTGCAGAATACGCCGTCGAAGACCGCCTGGGACGGAGACGACAAAGTGGTGACCTATACGATGCCGGCCGCTTTGGTCAAGAGTTCGCCCGCCCGTATCGTTTCCGCCATCAATGCCTTCGATACCGCCTGCGGAACGGACTTCTATTCCTGGCTGACGACGGTTGTGGAAAAGGTGGCCGGACACGACCCGTTGGAAATCGATGCACGCGGTGTCGTCCGTTCTACCGAGACCCGTTGGCCCGGTGCTTACGAAGCGAACTAATTTGAGCATTTGACAAGATGATATATAATAATTAAGGTATATATGCCTCCTGTCAGCGACTGGTTGCTCCTCGGTCCTGAGAATGACGCGCTCATCCAGATATCGGGTGAGCAGGATAATGACAATGAGGGATGGGGAAGCGGCGGTTCGATGGATTGGA
>CAMJRT010000307.1 GCA_946408295.1 uncultured Bacteroidales bacterium | reverse complement strand
GACGGGACGCTGGAAGATGACCAGTTGCGGCGTGACTTTACCATCAATGCGATAGCTTTCAGCCTCTGCAAAGAAGATTTTGGGGCCCTGGTGGACCCGTTTGGCGGCATTCGCGATCTGGCGGCGGGGATTATCCGCACGCCTTTGGATCCGGATACGACCTATAGTGATGATCCGCTCCGTATGCTGCGTGCCATTCGTTTTGCGACCACGCTTTCAACACCGGAGCATACATTTACCATCGTGCCCGAATCGCTGGATTCCATTCGCCGGCAACTGGACCGGCTGTCCATCCTTTCGAGAGAGCGGATTGCCGAAGAACTCAACAAGATTCTCGTCTGCCACCGTCCTTCGCCCGCGTTCGTGCTGATGGAGCAACTGGGGATGCTGCAAGTCTTTTTGCCGGAACTGGCCCGGCTCAAGGGGGTAGAGACGATGGAAGGCAAAGGGCATAAGGAGAATTTCTCACATACGATGATGGTGCTGGACAATGTCAGCGAACTGGAGGAAGACGCGATTTCCGAAGGGCGGCTCAACGATTATCAGCTCAAAGGAAACGAATGGAAGTCGAGCGTCCGCACCCGGCCCAATGTGTGGCTCAGATGGGCGGCCTTGCTGCACGATATCGCCAAGCCGCGCTGCAAACGCTTTGAGCCGGGCGTCGGCTGGACGTTCCACGGTCACGAATATCTCGGCGGCAAGATGGTGCCCTCTATTTTCGCTTCACTCAAACTGCCTTTGAATGAGAAAATGAAATATGTGCAGAAACTGGTCTCCCTGCATTTGCGCCCCATCGCCTTGGTGACGGACGACGTGACGGATTCGGCTGTCCGCCGGCTGTTGTTCGATGCGGGACACGATATCGATGACCTGATGCTGCTCTGCCACGCAGATATCACCTCCAAAAATCCCCGCAAGGTGGAACGCCTGCACGAAAATTTCAAGCGGGTGCAGCAGAAAATGGTTCTGGTCGAGGAGAAAGACAGCATCCGTAATTTCAAAAACCCGATTACGGGGGATTATATTATGGAAGTGTTCGGGATTCCGCCCTCTCATGATATTTCCATCATTAAAGATTATATTAAGGAAGCGATTTTGGAAGGGGAGATTCCCAATGAATGGGAGGCTGCGCGCGAACGGATGTTCCGCAAGGCGGCCGAAATGGGATTGCAACCGGTTCAGCGCGATGGCGATTCTTGACGAATATCTCGACTATGTGCGCTTTGTACGGCGCTATTCTTCCAGGACGGCCGCAATTTATGAGGAAATCCTGAAGAATTTCGTTCACTGCTGTGTGGATGCGGACGCGGGTTTGCCGGCCTTGGCGGAGGGCTTGCCGCCGGTGCCGGACGAAGCCCTGCTCAATGCCTTGACGCCGACGCAGGTGCGCAACTACGAAGTCCATCTTCTGGATGCCTGCCGGATGAAACCCCGCACCGTCAATCAGCACCTGTCGGCCCTGAGCAGTTTCTGCCGTTATCTCATATCTCGCAAGTTGTTGGCTTCCAACCCTGTGTCTATAGTCAAACGCCCCCGTCAGGAGCAGCGTCTGCCCGAATTCTATCGGGATGATGCGCTGGAAAAGTATTTCCGGGAGACCGCCTGGTGGGCCGGTCGGGAGTCTTTGGATTTGCACGCGGGGCAGAAAGGGGATCTGGCTCGCAGCAAGACGGCCAGAGAGGCCTATATGCGCAGGCTTTCGCGCCTGATTATTTCCATCCTGTATGCAACGGGCATACGCCGGGCCGAACTCATTTCCCTTACGCGCGCTTCCTTCGATCCGGGGCGTAAGGTGCTCCAAGTACACGGAAAAGGCGATAAAATGCGCACAATTCCTTTGGTTTTTTCTTTAATTGAAGAAATTTTAGTATATTTGGATGCAGTTGACAGGTTGATGGAAAGTCCGTATGGGCTGGAAGACCCGCTGCTGGTGACGCCGGCCGGAGGAAAGTTGTATCCCGCATTCGTCGACCGGGCGGTCAAAGCGGAGTTGGGATCGGCCGAAGGCATTACCGGGAGGCTTTCTCCCCACGTGCTGCGGCACTCTCTGGCGACCGAACTCTTGAGCGAAGGGGGCGACCTCTATTCAATCAAGGAGCTTCTGGGGCATTCCTCGCTGGCGGCGACCCAGATTTATACGCACAATTCCATCGCGCAACTGACCAAAGTGTATCAAACCGCCCATCCCAGGGCAAAAAAAAGGAGGTAATTATGACCATCAATGTCCAGTCCATCAAGTTTGACGCCGATGCCAAACTGCTTGAATTCACCGAAAAGAAGGTGTCCAAACTCGACAAGTTCTATGATCCCGTTCTGTCTGTGGATGTGAAGTTTTCCCTCCTGAGCGACAACGCCAACAAGAATGTGCGCATCAATGTCGCCGTTCCCGGAACCAGCGTGGTCGTGGAGCGCAATGCCAATTCCTTCGAGACCGCCATCAACGAGTGTGTGGATATCCTGAAGGAAAAATTGACGCGGATGAAGGAAAAGCGCAACGAATAACCCTTCTTTCGCAACGGATCAATGGCTAAAACGGCAGCGCAAGACACGGCTTCCCTGGCCGCACAAATCATTGAAGATGTCCGCAAGGGCATCTTCAAGTCTGTGTATCTGTTGATGGGG
>CAMJRT010000306.1 GCA_946408295.1 uncultured Bacteroidales bacterium | reverse complement strand
GGTATCGATGGCCCTGACCGCTTTGCAGATCACCGTACCCGTGCTGGCTTTCCTCGTGCTGGATAAGATTTTGAAAGGGGAGTACACGAAAAAAGAGTTTTCGACCAAAGCCTGGATCACCTTCGGTCTGACCGGCGGGTTCTGCCTGCTTTGCTGGATGTTCCCGTCCCTTGCGGGTTCTTTCCTGACGGATGCGGAAGCGGGACAGCCCGATGCCCTGCTGGATGCGTTGAAAGCCGACCGCAGCGCCCTGCTGGTGGCGGATGCCCGTCGTTCCTTCTTCTTTATCGCCCTCACATTCGCTTTGTTACTGTGGGTCGTGTATCGCCGGTCCTCCCGTGATGCCAAGCCCGGCTCTGTGACCGCCGAGGCCGGCCCGTCCTTCGGCTTCAGCCTGAAAGGCTACGGCCGCCCCGCCATCATTGCCCTTTCCGTCATCTCCCTTCTGATGCTGGCCGACCTGTTCAGCGCCGGCAAGCGCTATCTCTCCGATAAGGACTTTATGACCAAGAAGGCCTACAAAGGCCAGTTTTCCGAACGGGAGGCGGACAAGTGGATTCATCAGGATACCGACCCGAGTTACCGCGTGCTGGACCTCAGCGTCAACACCTTCAACGATGCCTTCCAATGTTACCACCATAAATGTATCGGCGGCTACAGCCCGGTCAAACTTCAGCGCTATCAAGACCTGATCGATCGCTATATTGTCAAAGAAATTTCCCAGGCGGAAAAAACGCTGTCGAAGGTGGCCACCCTCTCGGAATTCGAGGAACAGATGCCCGATATGCCCATTGTTTCTATGCTGAACGGGCGGTATGTCATCGTACAGAATGACTTGCGGGCGGCCGTCAATGAGGCGGCTTTCGGCAATGCCTGGCTGGTGCGCGGCATCCGTGAGGCGGCTACGCCCGACGAAGAAATTGAGTTGCTGGGACAGGTCGATTTGCGTCGTCAGGCCGTCGTGGGTAAAGATTATCTTCCGCAGGTGACGGCGTTCGGCCTGCAGTCGCACCGCGACGAGACTCCCGGTCAAGCCGGGAGTGACGCTCAATCTGACGAGGAGGCCTCCAGTCAGGATGGGGACGAAGGCATTGTCCTGACCCATTACGCCCCCAACGAACTGCATTACGCTTTCCGTACGGATGCGCCCGCCTTGGCGGTTTTCAGCGAGATTTTCCATCCCATCGGTTGGAAGGCCCGCATCCTCTACCATCCTGTCTCCGCCGGCCCCTCCGAAGCGGGCACACCCTCTGCGCTGGCCGGGCCCCAGTCTGCTGAACCGGACATCCCTATCGCGGAAGAACTGCCGCTGCTGCGGGCCAACTGGATTCTCCGCGCGGCCCAACTTCCCGCCGGTGAAGGGGAAATCGTTATGCGCTATGAGCCGGAAGATTATGTCCTCGGCTCCAATATCTCCCGCGCCAGTTCCATTCTTCTGTATCTTCTTCTTTTATGCTCCGCGTTTTTTGTTGTTCGCAGGCGTTAAAAATATTTGTTTTTTAAGCAGATATATTTTATATTTGCTCCATCAATAGTATCCCCGTTAGGATGAGGTATAGGACCTTATCTTCGAAAGGGATTTTATTGTTTTGATGGATAAATAGTTATAAAACCTATGAAAAAAGTAAGAATCCTATTCTGGGTCATCTTCTTGCTGGCGGGCGCCTTGACGCTTCGCGCACAGGAGGTGGGGACTTGGACCGGTGTCGTGGTCGACGCCAACGGAGAGCCCGTCATCGGGGCCGCCGTGATGATCAAGGGAAAGACCACCAGCGGAGCCATTACCGACATTGACGGCAAGTATGCCATTCAGGCATCGGCCAACGACGACCTCATTTTCAGTTGCCTGGGCTATCAGACAGAGACTTTCAAGGCCGGCAGCGCCAGCGCCCGCCGCGTCGTGCTCAAGGATGACACGGTGGCCCTGGAAAGCGCCGTCGTCACCGCCCTCGGTATCAAACGAGACGAGAAATCCATCGGTTATTCCGCCACCAAGGTGGAAAGCGAGAGTTTCGGCAGTGTCGGGACCACGGGTAACTGGCTCAATGGTATTTCCGGCCAGGTGGCCGGTCTGAACATCGACCGAAGCAGCGGCCCCAACGGCTCCATGCGTGTGACCGTGCGTGGTGAGTCTTCCGCCGACTTGGAAAACAACACAGCCCTCTTCGTGGTGGACGGTGTGCCGATGTACAATACGGCGACATCTTCCGATGGAGGTGGCGAGGGTTCCTCCTATGCCATTGACTATGGCAACGGTACCGCCGATATCGATCCGGAGAATATAGAGAATGTCACGGTGCTGAAAGGTGCGGCGGCCACTGCTCTCTATGGTTCCGCCGCCTCCAACGGCGCCATCATCATCACCACCAAGTCCGCCGAGAACCAGGACGCCGTCTTCAAGGTGAATTTCAAGACCAGTTTCGCCGCCGACGTGCTCCTTTCTTCGCCCGACCTCCAGTATGAATACGGTCAGGGCAGCCACCCCAGCAGTTCCAGCGCCGTGGACTACTATTATTACCTTGATGCGGCTGATCGTACCACTCTTCCGGCCGGTCTCGACCCGGATAAGCGCGATGCGACGAGCACCCTGAATTCCTGGGGACCGAAGATGGACGGTGCACTATATTACC
>CAMJRT010000305.1 GCA_946408295.1 uncultured Bacteroidales bacterium | reverse complement strand
TACCACCGCTTTCGGTATGGGCATTGATAAGCCGGACGTGCGTTTCGTGGTGCATTATGACATTCCGGAGAGTCCGGAGGCCTATTTCCAGGAAGCGGGACGGGCCGGGCGCGACGGGAAGCGTTCGTATGCGGTCTTGTTGTGGAATAAGAGCGACGAGCAGCGCTTTGTCCGTCTGTCGCGGGTGGCGTTTCCGCCGATGGAATATATAGAGGATATTTACCAGAAATTGCATCGCTTCTATGAAATTCCGTACGAGTCGGGCGAGGGGCGGCAGTTGAAGTTCGTGCTGGCGGAGTTCTGCAAGCGGTTCCGTCTGGAGCGGGCGCTGGCGTTGAGCGCGTTGAAATATTTGGAGAAAACCGGACATCTGAGTTATGGCGAGGATGCGACGATTTCGACCAAAGTACAGATTCTGATGGCGCGGAACGCCTTGTATTCGGTTTCTTTTCCGAGTCCGGCGATGCCGAACCTGTTGGAGGCGATGATGCGGCGCTATACCGGGATTTTCAATGTTCCCGTGCCGGTGGAGGAGGATGTGCTGGCGGCTGCTTTGGGAGTCTCTGTCAGTGCGCTGCGTCAGTTGCTGTATCAATTGGCGTTGCTGCACATAATCAAATATATTCCTTCCGATGAGGCGACGGTGATTTTCCTGCACCACAACCGCTATTATCCGAAGGATTTGTTCCTGGATCCGGCGTTGTATGCGCACCTGAAGAAGAATGCGGAGCAGCGGGGAGCCACGATGCTGGCCTACGCGTCGGAGGAGGATGAATGCCGGAGCGTGTTTCTGCTGCGGTATTTCGGGCAGGAGCATTCCGCCCCCTGCGGCCACTGCGATGTGTGTAAGGAGAAAAGCCCCCGCTTGCGGGATGGGGCGGAACGAGAAAGTGAGGATGGTGCCTTGCGGGATGGGGCGTCCGAGGCGCTGGAGATCCCGTCGCGGGAGGAGATGATGGGGTATGTGTTGCGTGAGAAGGGCGGGGCGTATTCGTTGGCGGATATTCTGACGCATTTTGTACATATCGACGGGACGAATGAAAAGGCGGTGCTGGAATTGCTGCGCGACCTGCTCGACGAGGGGGTTATCCCGACGCCGCAGTAGGTATCAAAAATTATTATGTAAGTTCCGCTTCGCGGGAGTAACGGCTGCACCTCGGAAAAGCAAAAAATTTGCTTTTCTCTCGGTTTGCACGTAACTTTGCGATATGTACAGACAGGAGATAGACATACAGTATCTGGCGGGAGTGGGGCCCAAGCGGGCTCAACTGCTCCGGTCGGAGTTGGGGGTGGAAAGCGCCTCGGACCTGTTGCGCTATTATCCTTTCCGGTACGTGGACCGCAGCAGCGTCACGCCCATCGCCTCCATCGTGCCGGATGTGGCGTATGTGCAGTTCCGAGGCCGGGTGATGCGGCGCCAATTGTGGAGTGCGGACAAAGGAGAAGTGGTCCAGAAAGAGGGGCAGGCGGTCAAATACAATGTCGTCAAGCGGATGACGGTCGTGGTGGCGGATGGTTCGGGGGAGATGGAACTGGTCTTTTTCAAGGGTATCAAGTGGGCGTATGAGAAACTTCGCCCGGGAGAGGATTTTCTTTTCTTCGGCAAGCCGCAGGTTTTCAATGGGAAACTCAATATCGTGCATCCGGAAATGGACCCGTTGGGGGCCAACAATTTCGAGGGCCTGGGGAGTCTGACGGGCATCTATTCGAGCACGGAGAAGTTGAAAAACGCAGGAGTGACCGACAAGGTGATGCGCAAGATGATGCTGGCGGCCCTCAATGAGACGCTGCCTTCCGTGGAAGAGACGCTCCCGGCCTATGTGCTGCGTGAAAAGGGGTTGTGCAACCTGCGTTTCGCCCTCTACAACATTCATTTCCCGAAGGATGCGGCCTCGCTGGAAAAGGCGCGCTACCGCCTGAAATTCGAAGAATTGTTTCTGCTGCAACTCTCTTTGCTGAAGGCAAAATATATCCGAAGCCGGGCCGACAACGGCATCTTGATGCCCAAGGTGGGAACGGCGTTCAACCGCTGTTATGAAAACATTCCTTTCGAGTTGACGGGGGCGCAGAAGCGCGTGATCAAGGAAATCCGCGAGGATATGCGCAGCGGCAAGCAGATGAACCGCCTGTTGCAAGGGGATGTGGGCAGCGGCAAAACGATGGTGGCGGTGCTCTCCGCGCTGATTGCGGCGGGCAACGGCTATCAGTCTTGCATAATGGCGCCCACCGAGGTGCTGGCCCGGCAGCATTATCGCAATATTCAGAAATACCTGGCTCCGACGGGGCTGAAAGCGGCTTTGCTGACGGGAACGAGTAAGACGGCGGAGCGGCGGGAAATCCACGCGGGGCTGGAGGACGGCAGCATTACCTTGATTGTGGGGACGCACGCGCTGTTGGAGGACAATGTGCTGTTCAAGAACTTGGGGCTGGCCATTATCGACGAACAGCATCGTTTCGGCGTGGACCAGCGCAGCAAACTGTGGAGCAAGACCTCCGACGGCCGGCCGCCGCACGTGCTGGTGATGACGGCGACGCCTATTCCGCGTACGCTGGCGATGACTTTTTATGGTGATTTGGATACCTCCGTCATCAATGAGATGCCGCCGGGACGCAAGCCGGTGGTGACGATGA
>CAMJRT010000304.1 GCA_946408295.1 uncultured Bacteroidales bacterium | reverse complement strand
CAAGTCCATCCCGGTAGTCAAATGGATCACGAAGGGGGCGACGAGAAAGTGGCGGGCAAAGGACGAGCAGGTTGATGCGATTGACAACGCCATGAGTGCCATGACCGACTACATGGACAATCACGTTCAGGAACAGGCGGAAATCGCGGCGAACGAATACCTTGACCAATGGCGGCGCACCTTTGACGAGAAGGGCGCGGATGCGGCCCGTGCAGCCGCCGATTCGCTTATTAGGAGTTTCTCCGGGGATGCGGATATGAAGAGGAGGCTGATTGATATGCGGGCGAGCCTGGAGGAATACATCACGGGCGGCGGCGAAGGCGGTGCGAGAGATCGGGGCAAGGGACCTACCGCGCTACAAATCCAAAACGAGGCCATTTCCGACCTCAAGGCCGAGGCACAATATATCCGCAGACTTGCCGATGCCTATGAGCAACTCCAGCCGTATCTCGGCAAGGATACCAACGCGAAGATGGTAGAACTCTTCGGTGCGGGCGACTATTCCCCGGAGGCACTTGAAGAGCAGATCAAGGAAATTGTGGCCGACCTCAAAGACCTCGGCGACAATGGCGCGGACGCGGCACTTGCCCTCGAGCAAGCATGGGGCCTTGACAAGTTTTCCCAGGCGTTAAAGCAACTCAAGGCCGACAAGAATGCGGCTGACGAGGCACAAAAGTCGCTCAAGAAATATCTCGACACTATGCAAGAATGGGCCGACAAGAACGATGTCGGACAATTCAGCGGTGCGATAAAATCCTACTACAAGGCATTGTCGGATGCCGACGAAACCGCGAAGGGAGCGGCCTCCTCGCTTTATTCAAGCACCTCCGACAATAATGCAATCTTAATGGGTCTTGCCCGGATTAACGGAGAGTGGGCAAGGGCAAGGGCGAATGCGTTGAAAACGCTCAACGATGACCTTGAAAAGCATGCGGAGGACTACTTGAAGGGAGAGTTAGAGAAGGGCGGCTTTGACCTTACCGATTGGGGCGACAAGACTCTGCGGCAAATAAACGACATCAAGGACGCGATTGAGGGTATCACTATTTCGGACGACATCAAGAACGCCTTGCTTTTGATGCCCGGCGGTGCGAATGTACTCGCCATGCTTAACTCCGCCCTTGAAAAGATAAAGCAGTCCAAGATTGACAAGACGGTTGACCCCGAACGGTTCAAGAAAATCGCGAAACAAGCAAAGTATATCGCAGAGCAATTCCTTTCGGTGTCCAAATCCCTCAAGGATTTTGCAGATGCATCCGGTAATCAAGCCTTGTCCGATGCCGCATCAAGGATTTCCGCAATCTCGCAGAACATCAAAGCCGCCTATGATGGCTACAAGGCCGCCGGTCCCTGGGGTGCGGCCATTGGAGGGTTCGCCGACCTTGTAAACCAAGCCCTCGGCGGCATGACCGCGATTGAGCAAAGGGCGGTAGAACTTCGCGAGTCAATCCGCAATATCCGGATTGAGACCGAAACCCAATCGTTCAAGGATGCCCTTATGGATCAAGCCAACGGTATCTTCGGTGACAACTTTATCCACCGGCTCAAGGATGCCGTTAGATTGCTTGACGAGGTGCGGAAGAACATGGCCGCTCTTGAATATGAAAAGCCGGAGTGGTCTTTCCTCGGCTACAAAGATGAGGATATGCCCGATGTAGAGAGATGGAATGCTATACAAAGGGGCCGGTATGGAGACATGCCGTTCGTAACATCACACTCATGGTTGACGGGCGACAAGTCCAAGACCCTTGAAGAGCTTGCGAAGGAGTTTGGATTGGATATGTACGATGAAAACAATTTCCTTAATCCGAAACTCTTGCAAGCCGTTCTTGATACCTATGGGGACTTGAACGAGGGCGCAAAGGATTGGTTGACAAGCTCTATCCAATATGCTGAACAATATGCCGAGGCCATGCAAGCTGTCGAAGATGCTACAAAGGACATCTTCAATGACCTCGCATCGGACATGACCGATAAGTTCATCGACAACTTTATGAAAATGGGGAACGCGGTGGACGACCTTTCGGACACCTTTGCCGACTTGGGTGATGCAATCCTCCGCTCGTTCCTGCAGTCCTATATCCTTGACGAAATCCTTAACAAATATAGCGAGAAGGCGAAGGGTGCGTTGTCCAAGTACGCGAATGGGGAGATGACCCCGGAAGAGTACGCGGCATGGCTTGACGGATTTGCGGACAATGTGCAGAAGGAAAGCGAGGCTCTCGCCCCGGCGATTAATGGGATGATTGAGGCTTTCAAGGATCGCGGCCTTATGAATATTGACGAGGAAACATCCGGCTCGCTTGGTAGCGGCATTAAGTCCATCACAGAGGAAACGGCTGGTTTGCTCGCGTCCTACATCAACGCAATCCGCGCCGATGTGTCCTACATCCGCTCTATGTACGAAAGCGGGTTTGAGGGTGTTGCCGAACTCGGTGCGGCCTTGCCGACTTTGAACGACTACCTCGCCCAGATAGCCGCCACGAACTACGACACCGCGCAGAACACTCAAAGAATCCTCTCCGAACTGCAATCGGTAATCGGTGCGCCCGGAACATCCGGGATGGTGGTCCGCGTTGAGGCATCATAAATTTAACGGAAGTAAAATTCCGTTAAATACCGCAAAAAGTACGAATT
>CAMJRT010000303.1 GCA_946408295.1 uncultured Bacteroidales bacterium | reverse complement strand
TATGGGACAAGTCATGAGTACCTTCGTCAGCCCCATTGATGCCGTTGGCGGAGAGAACGTCCGCCGTAATTTTTGCAAATTCGCGGCTGTTGTTGCGGCAGTCGTAAGAGACACACACGCACAATTCACCGCTGCAATGCTTCTTGATGTAGTTGGCCAGTCCCTGGGTTGCCATACCCACCGTGTATTTGTTCATCCGGTTGGTACCTACGCCCATAATACCGCGCAAACCGCCCGTACCGAATTCCAGGCTGCGGTAGAAAGCGTCTTCCAGACCGACGGGGTCCTCCCGCTGCATCCGGCGGATTTCTTCCTTGGTCTGCTCGTCGAAGTTGCCATTCAGCCAGGCTTCGACCGTTTTTAAATAATTGTTTTCCATATTCATCAGGAGTATTAGTGCTCGCAAATTTAATCAAATATCGTAAAAAAAGAAAATAATTGCGTATATTTGGAGCATAAAATGAAATGAAAATGATTTGGATTATTCTGTTTGCCGTAATGGCGGCGAGTGCCGTTATCCAGGCGGTTTTGAACGCGAAATTCAAAAAATATTCGAAAATTCCCAACGATGCGGGGATGACCGGTGCGGATGTTGCCCGGAAGATGTTGGCGGACAATGGGATTACCGATGTGACGGTGACCAGCGTGGAGGGGCGCTTGACCGACCATTATAATCCGATGGACAAAACGGTCAATCTGAGCCCGGATGTCTATGCCGGCGATTCGGTCGCGGCAGCGGCCGTCGCGGCGCACGAATGCGGTCACGCGGTGCAGCACGCCAAAGGCTATGCCCCTTTGAAGATGCGCAGCGCCCTGGTTCCCGTCGTTACTTTTTCCAGCAAGTGGGTCTCCTGGCTTCTGCTGATCGGCGTCCTTCTGGTGGAGCGTTTTCCTGCCGTGCTCTGGGCCGGCATCGTCTTGTTTGCCGTCACGACGCTGTTTTCTTTCGTTACTTTGCCCGTGGAAATCAATGCTTCTTCCCGTGCTGTCAAATGGCTGGAGGTTTCCCATATCGCCCGTTCCGAAAACCGGGCCATGGCCGTGGATGCGCTGAAATGGGCGGCCTATACCTATGTCATCGCTGCGTTGGGCTCGCTGGCTACGCTCCTTTATTATATTAGTATGGCTAGTTCCCGCCGATAAGGATGAACAAATACGAGGTCGTTATCTTTGATTTGGATGGAACCATCCTCGATACCTTGCCGGATTTGAGCGTGGCGGTCAATGATGCGCTATCCCGCCGGAACTTGCCCAAGCATACCCTTGAGGAATATAAGATGATGGTGGGCGACGGCATCCGCAATCTCTGCAAGCAGGCCTTGAACTCGGATGACGAACAGATTCTCAGTGAGTCTTTGCAAGACTTCAAGGATTATTATACGGCCCATATCGTGGAGAAAACGCATCCGTACGAAGGAATGCCCGAACTCATCGCTGCATTGCAGGATCGGGGCATTGCCGTCGCAGTGGCGTCCAACAAGTTCCAGGAAGGAGCCCGTACGCTGGTTCGTCATTTTTATCCTCAGATTCCGGAAGAGCGGGTGCTGGGTGAAATCGAAGGTCGTCCGCGCAAGCCGGACCCGGCGATGATCGGGGCGGTGATGTCCTCTTTTCCCCAGGGGACCCGCTGCTGCGTCGTGGGGGATGCCTGGACCGATATAGAGGCGGGCCACGCCTACGGTTGCGATGCTATCGGTGTGAGTTGGGGTTATCGTTATACCGAGGCCTTGTACACGGCGGGAGCCGACAAGGTGGTGGATACGGTGGCTGAATTGAAAGAAATATTGTTGCAAACCATTTAATACTGTCGTTGAATATGAAAAAAATCCTTCTGACTCTTTCTGTACTGATGGCAAGCGTGCTGGCGTATGCCGGAAACTGGGCCCCCGCCGGAGAACTCATCAAGACCCGATGGGCCGCACAGGTGGATCCGAAGAATCCGCTCCCCGAGTATCCTCGTCCCCAGATGGTCCGCTCCGAGTGGCAAAATCTGAATGGCCTATGGAATTACGCCATTCTTCCCAAGAATGACAATTTCAGCAAGGCGGACGGTGAAATCCTGGTCCCTTTCTGCGTCGAATCTTCGCTTTCCGGTGTGCAGAAACGCGTGGGCGGAGACAATGCTCTATGGTATGAGAGAACGTTCAATGTTCCTGCGAAATGGCGCAAAAACAAAGTGTTGCTTCATTTCGGCGCCGTGGATTGGAGTTCTGAAATCTGGGTGAACGGCATCAAAGTCGGATCCCATACCGGTGGCTATACGCCTTTTTCCCTGGACATTACCTCCGCCCTGCGCAAATCCGGCCGCCAGACTTTGCTGGTCAAGGTGACGGATGCCACCGACAACAGTTATCAGCCGCGCGGCAAGCAGGTTGATGCGCCCTACGGCATTTGGTATACTCCGGTTACCGGCATCTGGCAGACCGTCTGGCTGGAGCCAGTGCCCGCCAAAGCTTCGATTGTTTCCTATTATCCCGTATGGAATGCGGATAAAAAGGAATTGAGCGTGTCCGTCGAGGCTGATGGCGACTATGATGCCGTCAGCGTCCGCTTGTTGGACGAAAAGGCGCTCGTGGGCGAAGGGGGAGTCATCGCCGTTGCCGAGCCCAAACTTTGGAGCCCCGACAGTCCCTTTTTGTACGACTTGGAG
>CAMJRT010000302.1 GCA_946408295.1 uncultured Bacteroidales bacterium | reverse complement strand
TTTAGAACGCTTAAAAATAGCGCTTTTATATGGAGCTGATGCTGTATATATTGGAGTGCCACTATTAAACTTAAGAGCAAATGCTACGAATTTTACTCTTGATGAAATAAAAGAAGGAGTAGATTATGCACATTCAATAAACAATTGCCCTTGACCGTCCAGCCGTCGAACGGAGTCGCCTTTCCTTTGGAAACAAAGGCGGAGGCATCGATGACATACGGGGTCTCAAGGTCAAATAGGGCGTAAGAGCCCTCGTCGAGGGCCGAGCCCAGCCCAAAAATCCTGCGGGGCGCCTCGGCCATCACGTCCACCAGCCGTTCGAGGGGCAACAGGCCTTTCTCCACCAGATTTGTGTAGAGCACGGGAAATGCTGTTTCCAGGCCCACGATTCCCATCGCGCTGCCGGCCAGTCCGCGAGACTTTTCTTCGGCGCTGTGCGGGGCGTGGTCGGTGGCAACGATGTCGATGGTACCGTCCTGCAGGCCTTCCAGCAGGGCCTCCCGGTCCGCTTCGCTGCGGATGGGCGGATTCATCTTGAAGCGGCCGTCCTCTTGCAGGTCTTTGTCGCTGAGCAGCAGATAATGCGGCCCCGTCTCACAAGTCACCTTCACGCCGGATTTTTTGGCCTGGCGGATAATCTCCACGCTCTCTTTACAGGAAATATGACAGACGTGGTAGCGGCAGCCGGTCTTGGCGGCCAGTTCGAGGTCACGGGCAATCTGTCCCCATTCACTCTCGGAACAAATACCCTTGTGACCGTGGGTGCGGGCGTATTCTCCATCGTGGATATAGCCTCCGCGCAGCAAGCGGTTGTCCTCGCAATGGGCCGCAATCACGCAGTCGCAAAAGGCCGCCATCCGCATCGCCTTTTCCATCATCTCGTCACTTTGCACGCCGCTTCCGTCATCGGAAAAAGCCACGCAATGCTCCCTGAGCGCGAGCATATCCACGAGTTGCAGGCCTTTGCGGCCGAGGGTAATCGCGGCGTAGGGCAGGACGCTGATGACCGCGTCCCGGTCGATGATGGCCTGCTCGATGGCCAAAGTTTCCGGACTGTCGGGAACAGGATTGAGGTTGGGCATCGCTGCCACCAGCCCGTAACCCGCCCGGGCCGCAGCCGCCGAACCGCTGGCGATGGTCTCCTTGTATTCATAGCCCGGCTGACGGAAATGCACGTGCATATCGGAGAGCGAAGGGCAGAGCATCCACCCGCTCGCATCGATTTCATTCACCCGGCGGGAAGCACCACTGTCAGGAAACAGAATCCCCCCTTCGCCGAACGGCGTAACCCCGATACCGACGGCCAGTCCATCCTCCCCGAGGAAAGAAACGCCGTCCTTCGTCACATAGACATCTTCGCGGGAAGTCTGTCCCTGCGAGACGAAAAGTACATTTCTAAGCAGCCAAGTGTCAGTCATACCCATTTAAAATTCTCACAAAGATAGCAAACTTTGCGAGATTGCCAAGAACGTCCCTCCCGCAGGAAACTATTTCGGAGCTTCATACACCTCCATATCGGACAACACCCCTGCGTCAATTTTGAAGCGCAGGGCCGTACGTACGAGGTGGAATCCCTGATGGCCGGCGGCACCGGGATTGATGACGAGCATATTGTAGAACTTATCGTTCATCACGCGCAGGATGTGGGAATGGCCGCAGACGAAGATATCGGGACGATACACGTGAATCTTCTGCCGGGCCTCGGGATCGTACCGGCCGGGAAAACCGCCGATATGCGTCATCAGGACTTTTTTCCCTTCACACTCGAAAAACTGATAACGGGGACAATAATCGCGCAGGTCATAGCCGTCCACATTGCCGTACACCCCGACGAGGTCCTTGAGCGTCGCCAGACGGCTGTACACTTCCGTTCCCCCGCCGAAATCCCCGGCGTGCCACACCTGGTCCACGGGGGCCAGGAAATCCAGAATATCCTTGTCCAGACTCCCGTGCGTATCCGATATGACCCCGATGAATTTCATACGATGAAGTGCTGATAGACGGTGCTGACGGCGAAGAGGGCGGCGGTTTCGGTGCGCATCCGGGAGGGACCGAAGTGGACGGGCAGGAAGCCGGCCTCGCGGGCGGCGCGGGCTTCTTCGGGGGAGAAATCGCCTTCGGGACCTATCATAATGGTTATGTCGGGAAGATTAGGCCCGGGATTATCGGCCGCAGAAGATTTGGAAAGGTCGGCCGGCACAAGGGATTGGGCTGTAGGCGAAACCTCCGCCGGTACGCTCGCCAGCACGTCGCCAATGGACTGGCGCAGGTCCGTCTCGTCTTCGAAACAGTAGGCAATCAGGCGAAGTGGGGCACTCGCGGCGGCAGACCGGTCCGGTACGGGAGACGCCCCTCCGACACTTTTCAGAAATTCTTTGACACCGACGGGCTCATCGATGACGGGAACGGCGGCCTTGAGGGATTGTTTGGCAGCGGAAATGAGAATCTTGCGGGCACGGTCCGTCTTATAGATTTTGCGTTCGGAATGTTCCCCGATGAGGGGTACGATGCGGTCCACCCCGATTTCGCAGGCCTTCTCCAGAAACCACTCGAAACGCTCATTGTTCTTGGTCGGGCACACGGCCATCGTCAGATGATAGGGATGGGAGCCCCAGGAAGGGGTGCGCTCTACGATTTCCGCCTGCGCCCGGGAGCC
>CAMJRT010000301.1 GCA_946408295.1 uncultured Bacteroidales bacterium | reverse complement strand
ATTAAAGATTAAAATGGAAGGTCCTCTTCGGAAGGGGCGGGTGCATCCTGCTCTTCGTGAACACCGAAGCCGGTGGAAGCGCCGATGTCGTGCGGCATATCCTCGGCGGAAAAATTCTGCATTTCCGGAGAATAGGGAGCGCGGGGGCTCATATATCCGCTTTCGCCGGCATCTTCGCCGATGCGGGTCATCTTCCAGACACGGATGTCGTTGTACCATCTGCCGTTGTATTCACGCGCCTGGATTTTCAGGCTGACCTTGACCTTGTCGCCTACCTGGAAATTCTCCAACTCTTTGACCCGGTCAACGCCGAACACTTGCAAACAAGCCTTTTCCGTGTACTGTCCGTCCTGGTATTCAACGATGAAATCCTGTTTGGCCCACTGTCCACGGGCGCCGGACCCGTTGATGACAGTGAGCTTGTTCAGGATTTTGCATTCTAATTCGAGCGCCATCGCTATTTTTTCTTTTTGGCAGGTTTCTCGGGAGCGGGCTCGACATATTTGCCCACCTTGGTCACCTCAACCTCGAAAATAAGGGTGGAGTTGGGGTCGATGCCGCGGGTGCCGCGCTCGCCATAACCCAGTTCAGCAGGGATGTAAAGCTCAACCTTGCCACCCTGGCCGACGAGTCTGAGGCCCTCTTTGAATCCGGGAACGACATTGTCAACCATCATCTGGACAGGCTCGCCGGCATTCTTGTTGGAATCGAATTCGGTGCCGTCGATGAGCGTGCCGGTGTAATTGACCCAAACGGTATCTTTGGAAGCGGCGACAAGGCTCGTGTCACCCTTCTCGATAATCTTGTAGAGCAGTCCGCTTTCGCTCTTTTCCACGCCGCTCTCATTGAATTTCTCAGCCAGGAAAGCTTCTCCCTTGACCTGATTGACCGCGCCTTTGTACTCGCGCAGGGCGCTGATGTACTCGTCGAAGAGGCGGTTCATTTCATCGGGGTTGATTTTGAACTGTTTGTTGAAGTTTTCATCGCGCATATCCAATTCGGAGTTGATGAAATCCAACATGCCTTTTTTAATCTGGCCGTAGTTGAGGTCTTTTCCGAAACCGTTGGCCTTGATGAAATAGCCGAAGTTGATACCGATGAGGTAGCTCACGGAGTCAACCTTGGCGGAAGAGGGGAGTTGGACATCGACTTTGGGGTCTTTGTTACCGCCGCAGGAGGCGAGCAATACGAGTGCTGCCAGCGAGGCAGCGAGGAGTTTGATTGTTTTCATAAAGCGTTTATAAAATTAAATTTTAATTTGTTTTACACTGTTTCAAGACTACAAAGGTACAAATATTTCAGAAAATTGAAAGAATCATTTTGTGAATATTGAAAATTGTTGTATCTTCGGTACAAATTTACAGACTGTGGATGATTTGGGAATCTATGCCGTGCTGAAAAATGTTTTCGGCTTCGACGCCTTCAAGGGAGATCAGGAGAAAATAATCCGTCATCTTCTTGCAGGGGGCGACGCATTTGTGCTGATGCCCACCGGCGGCGGCAAATCACTGTGTTATCAGTTGCCCGCCCTTTTGATGCCGGGGACGGCCATTGTGATTTCCCCCCTGATTGCCCTGATGAAAAACCAGGTGGATGCCATCCGGGGCTTTGTCAACGGGCAGGAGGGGATTGCCTGTTTCTTGAATTCTTCTTTGGACAAGGTGCAGGCGATGGCCGTGCAGGATAATCTGATTTCCGGGAAAACCAAATTGTTGTACGTGGCTCCCGAGTCGTTGGCCAAAGAGGAAACGGCGGAACTGCTCAGCCGCATCAGGATTTCTTTCTATGCCGTGGATGAAGCGCATTGCATCTCCGAATGGGGACACGATTTCCGTCCGGAATACCGCAAAATCCGCGAAATGATCGACCGCATCGGCCGCTCGCCCATCATCGCCCTTACGGCGACCGCTACGCCCAAGGTGCAGAGCGATATCCAGCGCAATCTGGGGATTCCGCAGGCTGCGGTGTTCAAGTCTTCGTTCAACCGGCCCAATCTGTATTATGAGATTCGGGAAAAAACCGACCCGGAGCGGGAAATCATCCGCTATATCAAGCAAAATCCCGGCAAGTCCGGCATTATCTATTGTCTGAGCCGCAACAAGGTGGAGTCCCTGTCGCAGCAACTGGTCATCAACGGCATCAAGGCGGCCCCTTACCATGCGGGGCTGGATGCCAGGGTGCGGGCGGAGAACCAGGACAAATTCCTGTCCGAAGAAATCAATGTCATCGTGGCGACTATTGCGTTCGGTATGGGCATCGACAAGCCCGACGTGCGCTTTGTCATTCATTACGATATTCCCAAAAGCCTCGAGGGGTACTATCAGGAAACCGGTCGTGCCGGCCGGGATGGCCGTGAGGGTGCTTGCATTACATTCTATAGTTACAAGGATATCCGGAAACTCGAGAAATTTATGCAGGGCAAACCGGTCGCCGAGCAGGAAATCGGCCGTCATATCCTGGCCGAGACGGTCGCCTATGCGGAGTCCAACTGCTGTCGCCGGAAGTTGTTGCTCAATTATTTCGGAGAAGATTATCCGCAAGAGAACTGCGGCAACTGTGACAACTGCCTGCATCCCAAGCGGACGTTTGACGGAAAGGAAGAGATGTCGATGGTCCTCGAGTTGGTCGCTTCTCTCAAAGAGCATTTCAAGACCGAACATCTGG
>CAMJRT010000300.1 GCA_946408295.1 uncultured Bacteroidales bacterium | reverse complement strand
GTGCGGGGGAATGAACAGGACGGCACCGAACTTGGCCAGGACAGCGTCTCCGGGCCAGGTGCGGGGGAATGAACAGGACGGCACCGAACTTGGCCAGGACAGCGTCTCCGGGCAGTACAGTGGCATGACCGATGCGGATGGGGACATTATAATTCGTCAGGATGGTCTGACGCATATAGGACGGGTCGTAGTTCTTCATCCAGATATTCAGACCGGGAATGCGGCGAAGGCGCTCGATATCCCGGATGTTGCCGTAAGTAATCAGGCCGTTCCCCGTTTTTTCGAACACTCCGCTGCCCAGATTCGAGCCCACGGCCGTGCCCAGGAACTCCTTGTTATAGGTATCGGCCACATACACGTCGCCCTTGACCAGAGAATTGATGACCCAGGATACCGTGCGCTTCTGCTGCCACATCCTGCCTTCCTTCTTGCCCTGTTCGATGATTTCGTCTTCCAGGTCAGGACGCAGCGGCATAAACTGGGCCGTAACGGCACGCCCCACCATTACGGCGTCCTCGGTGTCGTGCAGCAACATCCAGTCACCCTCATATTGATTCTGGTAGCCAAGTTTCATCAACTCCGCCCAACACTCTTCAATGGTCACGTGCTTGAGCCTCTCCAGTAGATCGTCCGGGACTTTCGGACGTCCGTCAGGAAAACGTTCCCCTGTCCACTTGGCAGTCAGGGCCTTGATGTATTCCGGAGAACCTGCAATAGACTGGGCCAGTGCCCGGCCGGGCAGCAGCGCAAATGCGGCTGCGCACACAATCGTTACAATCCTTTTCATATGTTTTTCCATACAATTTCCATCGTCTTTATTCCGATTTTCACCGCCTGGCGGGCGGGAAAATTTTCCAGCACCTTAATACCTCCGACCTTATCATAGATCAAGGCGAAAGCGCAGGACGCGTCCTGGGGTCGGTCTCTACGGCGAGAGTCGCTGCATTGATGGCGGCAATAATCCGGCTCGCCAGAGGAGACCCCCTGAACTTTCGATCTTCCAATTGACATTCATAGAGCGAGAGCGGATTCCGGAAGGACGTTTTCGTCAGGCGGGGCCACCAGTCAAAACGTGTCGCAGCTTCCGCATCCGGCAGGCTGATGTGTTTGCTGCCGCCCTGGCCATAATCCACATAGGGGTACCACCGGGCGTCCGGACGGCGGGCATAGCCCAGCGACTGATAATAATCCTCCACTGGTTTGCCATAGAAATCTCTGTCCAGACGCTTCTGAACACGGGTGCCGCCCAAGAGGCCGATGCAATAATTGCGTCCTGATGGATGGGGGCTGGAGAACTTCAGGCCGGGCGTGTTTTCCGCCGCCCAAGGGCTTTCACATTCGACATTGCCCTCCGTCTCCACATTCCAGAAAATGGTATTGGCTCCGGTCCATCCGTGCCCGGTTCCAGCGTTCCCGTGGTCCGTCACTCGGAATCCCGCTGAATTATAACAGCAGTCGAAAAGAGTTCCCGTACTCCAGTGCAGGTGCGGACCGGCGCCGGTGCGCATATTCTCGCCTCGGCATTGAGTATAGACGTTTGGACCGCCGCCCTTGAGGTTGGTACTGAAGCCGATGGCGGATTTCTCGCAAAAACAGTTCTTTATCAGGCAGAGTTCGGCGCCCTCGATACAGAAAGCATAGCGCCGCGCCATAGTGGGGACGGAGACCGGTTCGAGGTACGAACAGTCCTCAACCGAGACGCAGCGGCTGCCGGAAGCGAGAGAGACGGCGGAATAGCCGAAATGGCGCACAGTCACCCCACGCACGAAACAATCCTCGCAGGAAATGACATATACCCCATACCAGGCGTGATTTTCATCTATTTCCACGCCATCCTCATTCCTGAGCGAAGAGTCGTATTCAGCATCCAGCGTCAGATTCTCTATTCCTGAGCCGACAATCCTCTTCAACTTGTATTTACTGACGAAGCCCCCGCCGTAATTGCTGTCCAGGGACTGAACCAGCGGAGCGTCAAAGTACAGCCGCTTTCCTAGAATCTTCGTTATGACGCGACTCCAGCGCATCTTCAGTGTCTGCTCGTTCCACTGTTTAACCCGGCCGGGATCTCGGCCGTTGGACGCGATTTTATCCATTCCGACATCTGAAATCCAGGCGTCGCTATGCGGACGTTCCACCATCACGGCATCTCCCACAGCAAATGAGCCGGGGTCTTCCACCTCCACCCAGAAGCGGCCCACCGGGCAATAAGGCTCGCTTACGGGGATTCTCTCCTTGATGGTGGGCGAAGTTGCCGCAGGCGTCCACAGATGGAAGAAATGCTTCCCGAATGAAGAACGTCCTTCCGCACCGACGACGGCCATCTTCTTGATCCTAAACCTTCTTCCCGCCACCTCGCCGAACTTTTCCCTGTCTTCATCGCCTTTGAAATCCAGGCAACGGCCAAGCACAACCGCAGGTTTCTGCCGCGTCCCGCCGCAGCGTATGATGGTTCCTTCCCGACTTTCCCCTCGGAGTACTACCCGGTCTTTATCCAGAAAAAGCACGCCACCTATGTGATAAACCCCGTCCTTAAGCAGGACAGTGCCACCACCCGCAGCTTTAGCCGCTCGGTCAATGGCAGACTGGATGACGGATGTCGTGTCCGAATAGGCATTGATGCGGAGCAGACGCGCTACCGATTCAACGGTGATGGTTTCCGTCACGGGAT
>CAMJRT010000299.1 GCA_946408295.1 uncultured Bacteroidales bacterium | reverse complement strand
TATCGAACAAGTCGAAATCCGTTCCGTTCTCACCTGCGAAAGCCGCAAGGGCGTGTGCGCCAAATGCTATGGCCGCAACCTCGCGACGACCCGTATGGTGGAGAAAGGTGAAGTGGTCGGCGTGATTGCCGCCCAGTCCATCGGTGAGCCGGGTACCCAGTTGACCCTCCGTACCTTCCACTCCGGCGGTACTTCATCCTCTTCGGTCGCCGACAGTTCGATTACCTCCAAGTACAATGGCAAACTGACCTTCTCCGAACTGCGTACCATCGACCGCGTGCTGGATAACGGTGAGCACCAGGTCGTGGTCGTCAGCCGCACGACGGAAGTCAAAATCATCGACGAAAATACGGGCATTACCTATTCCCAGTACGATATCCCCTACGGCTCCATCCTCTTCAAGAAAGACGGAGACAAGGTGGTCAAGGGCGATTTGATTTGCCAGTGGGATGCCTACAACGCCATCACCATCATCGAAAATGCGGGTACCGTCCACTTCGAGGATATGATTGACGGACAGACCTATCGTGAGGAAATCGGCGATGAATTCAGCCAGGTCCGCGACAAGGTGACCATCGCGTCCCAGGACAAGAACAAGACGCCTGCGATTCTGGTGGTCGGCGAGAACAATGAGCTTCTGCGCAAGTATAACCTCCCGGTGGATGCCCACGTGATGGTCAGCGACGGGGATGTGGTCAAGACCGGCGACATCATCATCAAGATTCCCCGCAAGTTCGGTAAGTCCAGCGATATCACCGGCGGTCTGCCGCGTATCACGGAGCTCTTCGAGGCCCGCAACCCGTCCAACCCCGCGATTCTTTCCGAGATCAACGGCGAGGTCACGATGGGCGGTATCAAGCGTGGTAACCAGGAAATCACCGTGACCAACAAAGAAGGTGACAAGAAGGTGTATCTGGTGCCTACCTCCCGTCAGATTCTGGTCCAGGAGAACGACTATGTGAAGGCGGGTATGAAGCTTTCCGACGGCGCCATCTCCCCGACCGACATCCTGAATATCCTCGGTCCCGTCAAGGTCCAGGAGTACATCGTCAACGAGATTCAGGAGGTGTACCGTCTGCAAGGTGTGAAAATCAACGACAAGCACTTCGAGATCATTGTCCGTCAGATGATGCGCAAGGTGAAAATCGAGGATCCCGGCGATACCGACTTCCTGCAGGAAGAACTGGTTGACAAGGTGGTCTTCCGCGACACCAACGACAGCCTCTATGGCAAGAGCTTCATCGAAGACGCCGGCAGTTCCGAGAAGTATTTCGCCGGTGACATCATCTCATCCCGCGACCTCCGCGCTGAGCAATCCTCGCTGGAGCGCCAGGGCAAGACGCCGATGAAGGTGCGCGATGCCCGTCCCGCTACGGCCTGCCAGATGCTCCAGGGTATCACCCGCGCCGCTTTGAAGACCGACAGTTTCATCTCCGCCGCTTCCTTCCAGGAGACGACCAAGGTGCTGTCCGAGGCCGCCATCCGTGGCCGTATCGATACGCTCGAGGGTCTCAAGGAGAATGTCATCTGCGGTCACGCCATCCCGGCCGGTACCGGTCAGAAGGAATTCCAGGAGATACTGGTCAGTTCGAAGAACGACGACGCCGAACTCAATCTCGAAGAGTTCTAGGGCTCCGACTCGACACGCTCGCAGCGAAAGTTCGCGACGCGAGTCCACTCATATGAAAAGCCGCCGGATTCCGACGGCTTTTTTCGTGAGCGCCTTCCCCTTGCTCGGCAACAGTTCGAGCTCGACAAACGATGTTGTGGAACGCCCATTGCCAGAGAGGCCTGTGGAGCAGGCGCGTCACGCAATACCCCCTCGCGAACCCCCATTGCGTGACGAGGCATCACCCTACGCCCCTGTAGAGCCCCCTCGGCACAACATCATTTGAGGAAGGAAGTTATCCTTTTGAAGTTCCTTGACACCTACGCGCCTCCACTCGTCTGTGAGGGCCTTCCGCTCTTGTATCTGTTCAAGTCGTTCCTTGATCCAAGCGTCATCATACCCGCGACTACGATAAAGCGCTATCGCCCGGTTGACCGCTAACTCCGGGTCCACCGTTTCATCAACGCGCTCGCTAGCGACCTTGGCTATCCATAATTTAATGGGCTCCGCTTTCTTGGATGGGATGGACTGAATCAAGCGGAAGAGTTGCTCCTGGTCGGCCACGTCGGTGAGACGACGCTTGCCATCGTTTGCAACAAATTTCAAAGCGTTACAATTTGTAACGGTTTCATTGCCCTCACTTTTTAATCGACTTTTAAGAACACGCCAGTACTGGTATGGATCTTGACTATCCGTCAGCACGGCAATCACATCCACAATAGAGAAATACCATTTCTCCGCCTTGTCGTCCCAGGCGGTACGGATTCGCGCATCCGCAAAAATCTGAATTTGTTCAGTTGTGCTCATACAAATAAGTTTTAAGCGTTAAACATTTCAACGCCGGAAAGGTAGAGCACATTTTTGATAAAAGCCGGAAAGTCAAGAAAAATGCATCAAACTTTTTCTTTTTTTTGACTTTTTTGTGAATTTGAGAATTTTTAAGCTCGACTCAATGGACTGACGCTCTTTCACGCTCGGACCCTTCGCCCCCGAAAGGGCGCTCACTCCGTGGAAAAATGTCGTGCAAGCCGAGCGAAAAACAAGTTTACTTGCTTTTCCGAGG
>CAMJRT010000298.1 GCA_946408295.1 uncultured Bacteroidales bacterium | reverse complement strand
ACAATGGAGAGAAAGAATTGGTAGAGAGAGAGTTCCACGTATCCAACCTTGTGATAGAACATAAGGACGGGACGCTCCCGAGAGCCGTCCTCACTTGGGACAAGGGCGACCGGATAGCCATTTTTGACGCTGAGAGGGTGGTGCGCCCCTTTACCGTAAACGCTTCATCGGCAGATGGCGCTTCGCTTGGCGGATCCGCGCTGGACCTTCCTCCGGCGTGGCCCTGGACGGCCCTCCACCCCTTTGTCGAGGGAACCACCTATAGCGGGCGGTTTATCCATACGGAAATACCCGTGAGACAGTTTGCGCGCGGTGCTTCAAGCGTTGGGAGCGCCCTTTTGGCGATTGCCGTCTCAAAGGAAACCGACTTCAGTTTCATCCCTTTGGGCGCCGTTCTCAAGATTACGGTTCCGGAGAAGGTGACTACCCTGAAAAGTGTAACGATTCGATCCGCTGACGGTTTGCCGTTGTCCGGAAAGTGCAAGATAGAGGTCATAGACAAGACCGCTACCCTGCGGCCGGAAGCGGACGGGACTTCGGACGAGATCATCCTATCCGGGGAAGGAGGGAATCTTCTTCCGGGCGATTATTACGTCTCTATGTTCAGCGGCGTCAGGAACCTGACCTTCTCTTTCCTGTCCGATTCCGGTGCCGAGGAGGTCTTTGACGGGACGGTCCGGAGTGCCGGAACCTCCTCGAGATACGAGGAAGCAGCCGTCGTAACGGCCGACCTTTTCCGGGACAAGAAGACCGTGACCGTAAGCCTTTCCTGCACCGACCCTTCGTGGATCTGGCCCGATGGCTCCAAGGTCTCAGCCTGGGCCGATGCCGACGCCGCCCAGGAGTATACGGTCGGGGAGGACGGTTCGTTCTCGATGAAGGTAAGGCCGTCGGCTTCCACCCTGTATGTGAAATACCATTCGGCAGAGGCGGCCGGAGACGGGGTGCAGCGCCTGTCCGGCGGAAAGTTCAATGTGGAAAACCTTCCGTTTGAGGCCGAGGCCGCGATTCCGGAGGACGGACCGGTCTTGGTGACCTTCACCCCCGATAGGGTGGCACTTACCCTTGCCGATATTGATATGTCGGGTTTGGAATCGGTTACTGTAACCTGTGACGGCCAGGGGTATGCCTTTGTTCCCGACGAGTCAGGTCCTGTGGTGATAGCCGTTCCCAGAGGAACGTATCAAGCTGTTATTTCAATCTCCCGCCATAATGAGCAGTCCAAGTGGAGCGCCAACTGGGATTGGAGCGATTCCGCCTGTGTTTTCTGCCGCTATTCGATGTCCGACGCCGTCTCTTACGGAAGGAATCTCCTGGTGAGGGCGGGCGGCGACCTCGGCGCGGCAATCGCCTCGGCCACTCCGGGAAAGGATGCCGTCCTGGTCGGTGAAGGAACGTTCAACGGGCCTTTCAAGATGAAGGAAGGAGTAGACGTGACCGGAGGATATGATCCCCTGTTCGTTGTTTCTGCCCCGGACGTATACCGTACCATCCTCTCCGGAGGCGGACAGGTCCTGTGCCAGGAAACTGATTTTACGACCGTTACCGTCTGGAAAGGATTCACCATAACGGGCGGAAACGTCACCGCTTCCTCCGTGAACGGCGGCGGAGCGCAGATAAAGGCCGGCGGAATCCTGGAGGATTGCGAGATCACGGGGAACGTGAACACGGTCAAAGGGAATGTCGCCGGAGGCGTGTATGTGGCGCTGGGCGGAATCTGCCGCAATTGCTATATCCACCACAATGAGGGCTATAGCGGCGGAGGCGCCTTTGTGAATGGCTGCATAACCGGCTGCGTGGTGGAGGACAATCTGTCGTCCAATTATGCCGGCGGCATAGGCGCTTATAACAGGACGTCGCTCCAGACCCGGGCGGAAATATCCAACTGTCTGGTACGGAACAATCAGACCACGGGAGCCGGAGGCGGACTCAGGACGGAAGGATTCGTCCTGGTTTATAACTGTCTCGTTACCGGGAACAGCGCCGGTGGGATAGGTGGAGGATACTATTCGCACGGTGTTTCCAACACCCATCTTACCGATGTCATAAACTGCACTTTTGTAAACAATAGCAGCGCTGTCGAGGGTGGAGCGGGCCTGTGTTTCGCTGACAATTCCTTTGGCTCGGTGCTCAACTGTGTCGTTTGGGCGAATACCTCGGCCGGCACAGACGGTCTGCAGATCAAGAGCAACAGCCGCTGGCGCTTCTTCCATCACAACGCTTTCCCGGCTAATTCGCTCTCCGTCCCATCCAATTATGACGCGCCGCGCCAGGTGGGTACGGTGACGCTTCCCGCCGACGGCGCCGGTGTGTTCAATTCCGACTGGACACCCGCCCCGGGCTCGCCTCTTGTGGACGCCGGAGCCGACAGGGTGGTTGACAGCAACGCCGAGAGTGTCTCGTCGGGAATTATCCCCGGGACCCCGTCAACGGACCTCGCCGGGAAGCCGCGGCGCTCCGGCACGATTGATATAGGATGCTATGAAAGTCAACAATAATACACCAACCATATGAAAAAGTACATCAAGCCAGAAACCAATGAAGTCCGGTTGAAACCGGAACTGATCATTTGTGCAAGCACGCTGGATTCCAACAGGAACGAATCCGTTTTAATTGACGAAGAGGAGGACATCTTATGAAAAAGACAGCCATCGCATGCGGCCTTCTTGCCGC
>CAMJRT010000297.1 GCA_946408295.1 uncultured Bacteroidales bacterium | reverse complement strand
TTTACTCCACCGCGGAATAAAGTGCGCAAAGGGAAGTAAATTTCTTAAAATAGACAACTTTTTTATAAGGTGTCCGGAAATTAACTGTTCGCCCAGCCATTTTGTTGAAAACTTTTCCATTTTTCTCGAAATTTTTTTGCACGAAAATTTGTAATTTCGCAAGATTTTTGAAAAATGCAAATACAAACAGGGATGAAACAGGGTTTTGACAACGACAAGTATCTGAAAATCCAGTCCGAACACATCAAAGAAAGAATCGCCCAGTTCGGAGACAAACTCTACCTCGAATTCGGAGGAAAACTCTACGATGACAACCACGCCAGCCGCGTCCTTCCGGGTTTCCATCCCGACAGCAAACTCCAGATGCTGCTTCAACTCAAGGACGACTGCGAACTCGTCATCGTCATCAGCGCCGCCGACATCGAACGCAACAAAATGCGCAGCGACCTCGGCATCACCTATGATATGGATGTGCTCCGCCTTCGCGAGGAATTTGAAAAAAGAGGCCTGCTTGTCGGCTCGGTCGTCATCACCCACTACAACGGCCAGGCCAGCGCCAAAGCCTACCGAGACCGCCTGCGCCGCCTCGGCATCAAAGCCTACTACCACTACACCATCGAAGGATATCCCAACAATGTCGCCCTCATCGATTCCGACGAGGGCTTCGGCAAGAACGACTATGTCGAGACGAGCCGTCCGCTGGTGGTGGTGACCGCTCCCGGCCCCGGCAGCGGAAAAATGGCCGTGTGTCTGAGCCAACTCTACCAGGAGCACAAACGCGGCATCAAGGCCGGCTACGCCAAATTTGAGACATTTCCCATCTGGAACATCTCTCTCAAACACCCCGTCAACATCGCCTACGAAGCGGCCACCGCCGACCTCAATGACATCAACATGATCGACCCCTTCCACCTGGAAGCCTATGGCCAGACGGCCGTCAACTACAACCGCGACATCGAGATTTTCCCTGTTCTGGAAGCCCTCTTCGAAGGAATTTACGGGAAAAACCCGTATAAGTCCCCCACTGACATGGGCGTGAATATGGCCGGCTACTGTATGAGCGACGAAGACATTTGCCGCCAGGCCGCCAAGGATGAAATCATCCGCCGCTACTATGCAGCCCTTAATAAAATGGCCGACGGCGACACCAACGACGCGGAAGTCAACAAAATCGCCTTGCTGATGAAGCAGGCCGGCATCAGTACCGAAGACCGCAAGACCACGGTAGCCGCCGCCAAGCGCAAAGAGCAGAGCGGCGTCGCATCCTCGGCCATCGAATTGCCGGACGGCACCATCATCACGGCCGAGACCAGTTCCCTGCTCGGCCCCAGCGCCGCCCTCATCATCAAGGCCACCAAGTATCTGGCCGGTATCAGCCACGAGGTCAAACTGCTCCCGCAGGAAATGATCGAACCGATTCAAAAAACCAAAGTCACCTACCTGCACGGGCACAATCCCCGCCTGCACACCGACGAAGTGTTAGTAGCCCTGAGCATCCTCAGTTCACATGATATAAACTGCCGCAAGGCCTTGGAAAAACTGCCTCTGCTTAACGGTTGTCAAGTTCACTCCACGGTGATGCTCAGCGAAGTGGATCAAAAGATTTTCAAGAAACTGGGCGTGATGCTCACCTGCGACCCCATCAAGAAGAAATAAGCGGCTGCCGGACGGCTACTGCAAGTTTTCAATCAGTTCCTGATACGCCCGGGCGAAACGGTCCGGGTGTAATTGTGTAAAGGCGATCTCGCGCGAGGCACGACCCATGCGGGCCAGGACCTCCTCTTCGGCTGTCAGAGCCTGTTCCAGCGCATCAGCGATGGATGCCGTATCCGACGGGTCGAACAAAAAACCGTTCTCGCCCGCCTTTACATAGCGCGGATTGTCGCTCACGGCGCTGCATACGACGGGTTTTCCGCACGAAAGAGCCTCCGCCAAGGAATTGGAAGTACCCTCGTAAAAACTGGCCAGGCAGAAGAAATCGGCCGAACGGTACAGTTCGCGCACTCCGGTCGTCGCCGGATGCAGGACAAAAAAATCCTCCAAGCCCCAACGGGTAATGTTTTTTTTACATTTATTATAATAAGTATTTTCGCGAATCACTCCCCACCAGTCTATGCGGAAACGGTGTCCCCTTTCTTTGAGCATGGCAGCGGCACGAATCAGGCCAAGGGCGTTTTTCCGCCGGCACAGGCGGGCCGTCACCAGGATGCTACGGCACTCCGATTGGGCCACAGGGCCGCCAGGCGCCTCACCCGGGGTAAAATAATCCACATCCACAAAATTGGCGATGGTACACAACCGAGCGGAAAGGGCAGGAAACTGACGACGGATGAGCGCCTCTTGGGCGTGGTTGTTGCAGACCACCCTATCCGCCTCCAGCCAGGCGCACCCCAGGCGGAATCGATCCCATACGCCGAGATGCCGGCTGAAATTCCTTTCCGAAATAATGAGACGGAAAGACGGGTTCAAGCGATGGACGAGCAAGGCTTTGAGACAAGCCCCCGGCAGAAAAGCAATCAGCAGTTCGCATCCCCGCCCGCGCAAATAGCGGCCGAGTGAAAAAGACCAGCGTAACACATCCGTCTTTTTCTCATAGACAATATGTTCCAGTCCAAGGCATACCGTCGTCTCCTTATAGAAATTTTTTTTGCGATAAGTCAGCACGCAGACCTCGTGA
>CAMJRT010000296.1 GCA_946408295.1 uncultured Bacteroidales bacterium | reverse complement strand
GTACAACCAACTTTTATGGATTGGCAGCAGTCGGGACATTTTGATTTATAACCCGAAAGACAGAAGTTACAAGCGTGCGACCAACGCCTCCTCCAGCGGATGTCTGGGGGCGTTGATGGACACATCCGGCCATCTTTGGATGGGATGCGCCGAAGGCATCTTTGTTTTTGACTTGATGCACAAGGATGAGGACGGAAGCTTCCGCAGTAAGCAGTACAGTTTCCGCAAGAGCCAAATTTTGCTGCCCGTTCAGAAAATCAGTTGCTTCCTCGAGACGCCTGACAGTTGTTTCTACATCGGAAGCAACGGAAGCGGACTTTTCCGTGCAAGGAGAACGGAAGACGGACATTTGATGATATCCAACTTTACGACGCGCCATGGACTCTCCAGCGACAGCGTCCGGGGGCTGTGCAAGGATAAAGACGGAAACATTTGGGCCAGCACGGAAAACGGGCTCAACCGCCTGAATCCCCAAAGCGGAAAAATCACCTCATTTTTTCAGGAAGACGGACTCGCATCCAACCGCTTCCACTGGAATAACGCTTGCACGGGAAAAGACGGGCTGCTGTATTTCGGGCAAGAAAATGGGTATAGTGAAGTTCATCCCGATACCTGGTTTTACCGTTCCGGCCGGATTCATCTGCTGTTCACGCGCATATCCAGCCAGGGGAAAAGTTTGATGAAGCAGTCCCGGCCTTCCTTGCTGGAATTGCACGAACGGGACCGCAACATCCGCCTGCAATTTGCAGCCCTGATGGCCAATGCCGGACTCGGCGTCACCTACCGTTACAAAATGGATGGCTTTGACGAAGATTGGATTCCCCTGCCCCGTGGCCAGCGGGAAGCCATCTACTCTTCCCTTCCCGGAGGAAACTATACATTCAAAGTACGCGCGAGCGACCGCTTCGGCCAGAATATCGAGGAACTATCCCTTCCCGTAGAGGTCACGCCCCATTTTTACCATACCATACCTTTTGCCCTGTTGCTGATGCTGCTGGTCTGCAGTACGGCTTACCAATATTTCCGTTATCGTGTCCGCAGCCTCAGGCGGGCCCGCCGGGAACTGGAAAAAGCGGTCAACGACCGCACCCGCGCCCTGCAGGCGGCCAATGAGATTCTCCGCCATCAAAACGAAGAACTCGCTTCCCGAAGATTTCTGCTTTCTCCCGAAACCCACCGGGGGAAGAAAGAGGAAGAATTTACGGAAAAAGTACTGGAAAACTTACGCCATTTATACAAAGACCCCGACTTGGACATCGATACTTTCTGCCGGGTGATGGGGATGAGCAAAACCCTGCTCAATTCGCGGATGCAAGAGACTTTGGGGCAGCCGACGGCCCAATTCATCCGCACTTTCCGGCTTTCCGTCGCCAAAGAAATGCTGGAAAGCGGCGGGTCGATGAACATCTCGGAAATTGCCTACGAAGTCGGCTTCAACGATCCCAAGTATTTCACGCGTTGTTTCAGCAAAGAATACGGAATCTCTCCCAGCGAGATGATCCGGAATAACTGATTTGTTCAAAAATCCACCTTTTCGGTTTTTTTATCCCCCCACAATTCTTTTATACATCTCTACCTTTGTGATGCTAGCACCGCAAAGAAATGAATTATAAGAGAATTATCCTTGTTATTCTGAGCCTCGCCATCCTGCCGCTGTCCTCCTGCGCACAGGCGAAGTTCAATCCTGCAGAGCCACCGGCACACGATCCCGCCGTTATCGATTGCGACGGGACCTGGTATCTTTTTTCGACCGGCTGGGGCATCAGTGTCTA
This sequence comes from uncultured Bacteroidales bacterium, assembly GCA_946408295.1. The sequence goes on along the minus strand of CAMJRT010000296.1, from coordinate 908 downwards.
TACATCGACCGACCGGAAGAACTGGTCGCAGGCGGGGAACGTATTCGAAACGGCACCGCAGTGGGCGCTCGAATCCGTACCTGGTTTCAAAGGACACATCTGGGCACCGGACATCTCGTTTTACAACGGCCGTTACTATTTGTATTATTCTTGCTCCTCTTTCGGCAAAAATGACAGCGCGATCGGCGTAGCCAGCAGCCGGACGCTCGACCCCAAGTCTCCCGAATTTGGATGGACGGACCACGGATGCGTCATCCGTTCCGTCGGTGGCCGCGACCTGTGGAATGCCATCGATCCCAACCTGTTCATCGATGACGACGGCACTCCGTGGTTGTCTTTCGGTTCTTTCTGGGGCGGTATCAAACTGGTCAAGATGGACGCTTCCCTGACAAAGGTTTCCGACGAACAAATCTGGTACCCGCTGTGCCGCCGGCCGGAAGGTACGGCAGATGACACGTCCAAGACGGATGATGCCATCAAAGCGGACGCACGCGGGGCGGATTTCAATCCCGGCAACGGTGCCGTAGAAGCGCCGTTCATCATCAAACGCGGACCTTATTATTATTTATTGGTCAGTTATGACCTCTGCTGCCGCGGCCCCAAGAGCACCTACAAGGTGATGGTCGGACGCAGCGAAAAGATCTGCGGCCCCTACATCGACCGGAACGGACGGGCGATGCTGGAAGGTGGCGGGACGCCGGTCATCACAGGAAACGAGCGATATCCCGGCGTGGGCCACTGCGCCGTCTTCAGGACCGGAGAGCAGGATTTGCTGTTTTTCCACGGATACGACAAAAATTACGACTATAACGCCCACCTGCTCATCCGTCCGCTCACCTGGAGCGAAGACGGCTGGCCCGAGGCGACATTATAATTACACCTAATCCCATCAACAACTTAACCACAAC
>CAMJRT010000295.1 GCA_946408295.1 uncultured Bacteroidales bacterium | reverse complement strand
CCGAACTGTGGCCGCCGCTTGGGTCGGTCAGCCTGCGGGCTTCCAAGAATGTCACCCGGCACACCGACCTGTCCTTCTATGTCAACAGCCTCTTTTTCCAACAACCCTTGCAGAAGAGTTCCGTGTCGGCCCAGGCGGTCGAGCGCAACGGCAATCTCTTTGCCTGGGGCTTTGAACTCTCCGTCCATTTTTGAAAGAAACGTATGTTAAACTTTATAAAAAATTTTTTATGATGAAAAAAATCTTCTTTTTGTCCGCGACGGCCCTGGCTGCCGTCCTCGCGATGCTTTCCTGCAACAAGCAGAATCCCGTCGCCAACAACACCGTTCCCGACGTCACCGTCAGCGTCAGTCTGCCGGACGGCTTTTCCGAAGACGCTGTTTTTGAAGGGGAAGTGACGATGGTCAGCCGCAGCACCTCCCAAGCGCTTACAGCCAAGGCTTCCGCCGGTACCGCCCGTTTCCAGGGCGTTCCCTACGGTGTTTATGACATCAGCGCGGAACTGAGCGTGTCCAAGGCCGATTTCAAGGAAATGGCTCCCGAACTCGCCGGAGAGTCCGACGTTCAGATCAGCGGCATCCTCAAGGAGGTCGTGCTGGGCCCGGCTTCGACGCAGACGGCCTTCTCCCTTACAACCGACTGGAATGTCGCCAGCCCCCTCGTATTCTCCCGCATTTACAATTTCGGGACCCTGAACCTGGCCGGGAAGGCATACAACATCGACAAGTATGTCGAGATTTTCAACAACAGTTCCGAGGTGCAATATCTGGACGCCCTGTACATCGGTGAGGCCTGGGGTTCCGCTCCGATGGCCAGCACGATGCCCGAGGTGGACAAGCAGCCGGTCGTCTATATGCAGCGCATTTCCCGTATCCCGGGCAGCGGAAAGGACTATCCCGTACAGCCGGGCAAGAGCGTCGTCATCGCCCAGAACGCCAAGAACCATATCGATGCAACCGTCGTCACCAATACGGTGGACCTCTCCACCGCCGATTTCGAGTGCTATGTGGCTGGTGCCGCTTCTTCCTTCCCCTCCGACAATGCGGACGTGCCCAATCTGACACCGGATGTCTATCAGGCCGGCTCCTTCCAGGCCAAGTTGATGGTCACCCAGGGTTTCATCCCCGTGCTCTTCCGGGCGACCGAAGCCGAGGTGAAGGCGATGACCAAGACCCTCGTGCCCGGTACGGACGCCTATGGTGCCCAGTATGCGTCCTATGTGCTCGAACTGCCCGCAGCCAGGGTCATCGACCTGGTGGATATGATGCGTACCGGATTTGAGTCCCGCGGCGGCAAGCACGTCCCTAACGCGATGGATGCCGGCTTTGCCAAAATCAACCAGCAGTCCGTGGCGGCCCGCAAGATATCCCGCACGATCGGAGACCGCATCGTACTGAAAGACACCAACAATTCGACCAACGACTTTGTCGAACTGACTTCAGAACAGACCGACGGGGCCCATCTGAAAGCCCGTGACTACAGCGATGCCCGCATCCAGCCGGGATACGGACAGGCCGGGGATGACGAGGAGGCCGACGGCGAATAATCCGTCCCGTCCGCAATGAAACGCAGCCCCCTTCTTCTTTTCGTCTTTCTCCTCTGCGCCGCTCCGACGGCGCAGGGAAAAGATGTTTTCCGCGATTCGCTGTCGCTGTGGCGCCCTTCATCCGCAGTGCTCCGCCTGGCCGCCGAGCCGGTCACGGATGGTGGAACGGTGTACGCGGGTGGGCAGTATCTTTTCGGAGAGGCCCGGCGGATGCAGGAAAGCGCATCGGAAGGAGGTCTGCATCTGCGGGCGGAGGACCGCCGCAACATCGGACGACTGCGTACGGCCGGCACGTTTACTTTCCGTCAGGACTGGCTCGCCGGCCGCCTGTGGACGGACAATTTCACCCCCTTCGACGGCAATCCCTACAAGGTGGCTTCCGACATCCCCGGCCGCTATTCCCGCCAGATTTTTGCCTTTTCCGCAGGGGTGGCTTCCTGGCTCAAAGGAGACCGGATGGCCCTGGCGCTCGGAGGTGACTACCGGGTGGGCGACCTTTCACGCAGCAACGACCCCCGCAGCCGCAGCCAGCGGATGGACCTTTCCCTGCGTCCTGCCCTGCTTTTCCGTTGGTCGGGTCCGCATCTGCTGGGACTGGAACTGGAGTATGATTATTCCCGCGAGAAGATGCTAAAGCTCGCCTCCAAGGCGGAGAATATCGACCGTTATACCTACTACGAACTGACCGGCAACGCGGATTACACCCCGGTGGGCATCATCGGATTTTCGCGCCGTTATGCCCGTCACGCCGGAGGCGGTCAGCTGCACTATGGCTATGAAGGCGGGCGGTGGAGGTGCTTGCTTTGGGGCGGATATGCCTATGGGGTGACGGGGATTCTTGGCGAAACGGGTGAGAGTCCGGGAAACTACCGTTCGGGGCGTCTGCAGGCAGGTGCCGCGCTTTCGCTCCGGGCGCAGCTGTTCCATCGGTGGACTTTCCGGTATGTCCGTGAATGCAGCACGGCGGATACCTTCATTCAGGAGCAGCGCATCGTTACCAACGCCCAGGGCCGGGTGGACAGTTACTGGGAAACCCTGCTGCGTTATCCGTCCTTTCAGTATCTGCATCAGCAGTTCAGTCTCCAGTGGACCTGCCGTCCCCTGCTCATGACGGCGGCAATCGGAGGGGTCTGGAT
>CAMJRT010000294.1 GCA_946408295.1 uncultured Bacteroidales bacterium | reverse complement strand
TGGGCTTCTACATCACCACGGACCTGTATGTGTCCCGCGAGGTCAAGTGGCGGGAGATAGGAGTAGATCGGGACGGAATCATCCCGAAGGACACATTCAAGGGGCTGGTCGGCTGTGATGACCAGGCTTTCAAAAATTGGTGCGAATTCACCGTCAGTTTCCTGGGCCATGTCAACAAATACAACGGCCGTGCTTACAAGGACGAACCGGCTATCTGTCTGATTTCCCTGGTGAATGAGAACAAAGTCTCATCTGCGTATCGTGACAAGCTTTTCCTCAAGAACGAAGGCTTTCTAGCCTGGTGGAAGGAGTTCTGCCAGGAACATCCCGAGCTGGGTGAAGATCCTGAAAAACCGACCAAAATCTGGAGTCCGGCTTATCACGAATTCAGCCGCTGGTACCAGCGGAAAGCCTTCCGCCGATGCGCCGACTTTGTGCGCTCTCTTGGCTGCAACGCCCTGCTATCCAACGACAACAACACCCGGGATGCAGAAGGTATGGGCAGTTCGTCAGGGTTTGATTACATAGACAGTCACTTCTATGTGGATCATCCTCATTTTCCCAAGAAGAGCTGGAGTTTGCCTTCCACTCTTCCCAACAAGAATCCGGTGAAAGCCAGAGACCCCAAACTGCTCTACGAAGAGTATGCGGTGGATGACGATATTCCTCAGGTAATCACGGAGTGGAGCTTTTCCGGTCCCGGCCGTTACCGTGGAGCGGGCGGCATCATTGCCGCATCCATGGCATCTTTCATGGGGTGGGATGGCATGTGGCGCTTTGCTTATGCCCATAACAACAAGGCCTTTGCCGACGATCCCAAAGGCAAAGAACCGGCAACAACCTATTTTGACTTGGCGAGGGATCCGCTTGCCCAGGCCACAGACAGGGCGGCTATCTGCCTTTTCCTGCGCCGTGATGCCGATCCCGGCCGTGTGGACGGACGGCACTTGTCCGAACTGGGCGATGTTTTGCAGCTCGATACCTTGACCGGCCAGTGTCGCTTGAATACACCCCGTACTTGCGGTGTCTTTGCGCCCTATGGCAACGTGGCGGCAGGACCTCTTTCCGCTTATGTCAATAGTCTTCCAACGACGGTCTGGGTCAGTTCATTGGATGGAAATCCAATAGAGGCTTCTTTCAGAATGCTTTTGGTGCACATTACCGACGTGCAAGGCAATGGAACCCAATATGAAACGCACGAGCGCAATCTGCTTTTGAAATGGGGAAGGGGAAACATTGTAGAAAACGGCTCTGCCAACATTACCTTGAAGATAGCGCAACCGCGCAAATATTCCGTCTGGGAGCTGGACACGACGGGAAACCGTGTCAGGAAATTGAAGACATCGGTGGACGGGGATGAGCTTTCGTTTACCGTCAGTACCGACAATCCGATGGGTATGGGCCGGATTTATTATGAGATAGCCAGGAAATGAAAAAGATTCTTTCTATTGTTTGGGCTGTGATTCTTTGCTCTTGCTCGAAGTCTGCCTCGTCTGTTGCTTCGTCGGACCTGCCTGCTGATGTTCCTGAGACTTATGTCAAAGTTTCTTTTACGGCGGATGTGGAGGATGTGCGGACCGTTTTGGACGGAACGGCCGTCCACTGGACGGGGGATGAGAGCGTGTATGTTTGGTATAAGGATGTGGAGGGCGTTGTCCACAAGGCCTTGGCCCAATTTGATGCCATTTCCGGGGGCAGTGCGTCTTTGTCGGTTCTTCTCCCGCAGGATGCGAGCCAGGAAGAATTCTATGCCGAGGTCAACGGCGTCAATGATGAATCCGCTCAAATGAAGCCTTGGGGCGAAAGGGGCCCCAGGGTCATTACCAAGGCGGTGCAGACCGCCGTGCCGGGTAGTTTTGATCCTTCTGCATTAGGTCTGGGGGCCAGATGGTCGGCAGGGGATTCCGAAAAGCCGTCCTTCAGTTTCCAAAATCTGCACAACCTGCTCAAGATTACGATAGACAACCAGACTGGCAAGAACCTTGATACGCTGCTGTTGTCTTCTTCCAGCCCGATGGTTTGCAAGAATTATTGGAAATACAACGATGCCGGAGCGCTGAAAGTTTCGTATTCTGCCGGTTCGGGCACCCAAATCAAACTGGTCGGCGAGATCGGGACCGGAAGGACAGATTATTATATCGTGGTGCCGGTCAAAAACAACAACGGGTCCAAATTTCAGTTGGACGATATGCTTTTCCGCGCGTATTGCACGACGGACGAGTACTACGAAGCCGGCAATACCACGCCCTTGCTGATTGACAAGAACAGCCTGAGTCATATCGGCACCTTTACCATCACGAGCTCGAATTTGCATTATCCCTATGGTGCTCCCTTCGGGACCTATTGGGGGACAGCATTTATGAAAGCGTGGAATACGGCCGGTTTTTCCAGCAATATCCCCTATACCGGGTTGGCTACTTATGACACCCGCGATGTCATAACGGCGAAGGCTACTGCGAAGGTCTCCGCATCCATCAATTCTTCCGCATCCGGCAATGAACGGATGACCGGAAAGTTTTCATTGGAATTTGTGGCCGCTCAAAGGGGTACGGGCGTACTTTCTTTCTGGTCCAAACCGGGAAGTAGTTCTCATACAAGCAGTGTCCTCAAGAACGGGACACCGGTTCATACCGTTTCTTATCCTAGCACAGAGTATGTTTTGACTTCCATAAGCATTGAGGTGGAA
>CAMJRT010000293.1 GCA_946408295.1 uncultured Bacteroidales bacterium | reverse complement strand
TGCGGGCAATCCGCTCTTTTTGTGAAATGGGAATCGAGGCCCACCAGTTGTCAAAATCCGTGTTATTCATGGTAAACGCATATTTTTTTCGTACAAAAGTAAGGAAAATAGTTGATATAATTAAAAAATCTTGCAGTTATTTTTGTGTTTTGCGTTTTTCTTTATACCTTTGTGGGTTACATGTAAAATTGGCTCAAGTCGTGAAACGTATTGCTTATATAGGCATTGCAGTTTTTTTGTTTGTGTTGCTTTTCGGTTGCAGCACCTCTAACAAAGCTGCCAAACTTGCTGAAAGAAATGACGAAGTCGAGCTTCGACTTCCCAGCGAGGAGAATGTTAAACCGTCTGAATTAGACACGGTCAAGCGTCCGGAAACCATTGTTGTCAAAGACGAAGAAGGAAACGATATGGTGTTGATGAACGCGATTCTGGATGATGAAACCGGCGAAATGGTGGCCACCGAGGTCTTGGAGGCGGCAACCATCACGGTTCGCTTCAAAAGGGTGGCGGAGCGTCGGGGCAAAATTGATCTGGGCTTTGAGGTCGTCGTTCCGGCCGTGATGTTGGATAACCAGTGGCAGATGCACTTGACCCCCGAGTTGTACCTGATTGCTGATAACGGGGCCGTTCTTGATTCTTCTTATTTGGAGAAAATCGTCATCACGGGTGAGGTCTTCCGTATTCGTCAGTTGCGTGGCTATCAGCTCTATGAGCAATTGATGAAAGAAATCGCCGACTCCGGAAAGTACAAAGGGGGACATACGCTGGAGGTTTTCGTAGAGCGCAATATGCCTGAAATTTACAGCCTCAAGTACGATACGTCTTATGTCTATACCAAGGCCGATTCCTCCAAGGTGGTGGAAGAACTGGAGAACTGGTATTCCGTGACAGACCAGGAGGCGATAGACCACTATAGCAACCGTTGCGCGCTCAAGGGACTCCGCAAGAAAAAACAGAAGGCGGGCGTGATGAAGGACCCCAACGACCGTACCGGTATTCGTGTTGATTCCGTGATTCGCAGCGAGGATGGGAATTTCGTATGTGGCTATGTGGAAACGATTACCACCCGTCCCAAGTTGAAAAAGGCCTTGATTTATGTGGCCGGCAACATTTACGACAACAACGGCAAGCGCATTTATCGTGTTCCCCGCACCGATTCGTTGGTGTATAACATCAGTTCCGCCGCTCAACTTTACAAGCAGCAAGATCGTTTCCTTCGCCGTGTGGTTTATCGTCGTGCCGAAGCCAATACCTCTTTCAACATCGACTTCAAGGTCGGTCATTATGAAGTGGATCCGAGGATGAATAACAATGCGTCAGAAATCAAGCAAATCCGCAAGACTATCCACAATGTGCTGCAGAGTCAGGACTTTGACCTGGACAGCGTGGTCGTGACGGCACATTGTTCTCCGGAGGGCAGTTACCAGGCGAACGATATGCTCTCCCGCAAGCGTTCCCAGTCTGTTTCCACGTATTTCGATGGTTATATGAGCCACGTGGTGGACTCCCTCAATGCCAACCGGGGATTCTCCGTAGATGAATTTGGCAATATCCACAAGGACAGAGCCATTATGAAAATCCGTTTCCGTTCCCGTTCGAGAGCGGAGAACTGGCCTTTGCTCAATGAGTTGGTCCGCAAAGATTCCATCCTGACGGACGCCAACAAACAAGCCTATGTGGATGACGTTCTTGCCGTTGCCAACCCGGATGCCCGCGAACTCAAACTCAAGGGGCAGCCTTATTATAATTATGTAAAGGAGAACCTCTATCCCAGGCTTCGTACGGTGAACTTCAATTTCCACCTGCACCGCAGGGGTATGGTCAAGGATACCGTGGTGACGACCGAGTTGGATACGATGTATAAGAAGGGCTTGGAATACCTCAAGGACCGCGACTACGACAACGCCATCGCGATTCTCCGCAACTATCCCGACGATTACAACCTGGCGGTCTGCTATGTAGCGCTCGACCGCAATCTCAGCGCGCTGGGGATTCTGGAACCGATGAAGCGGACCGCCGAAGTCAACTACTTGCTGGCGCTGATTTATTCCCGGCAGGGTGACAACAAGAACGCCGTCCAATGCTATCTTGACGCCTGCCGCCAGGATCCCAACTATAAGAACCGGGGCAACCTGGATCCGGAAATATCTATTTTGATAAAAACGTATGGATTGAATGCCCAGGCAGACGAAGCGTTCGACCTATAAAAGAAGCGTTCGACCGATAAAAACAGACGAGACTGAAGATGAAACTATTCAAAAAAATATCGCTTGTACTATTGACAGAGGCGTTGCTCTTTTCTGCCACACTTGCCGGTGCGCAGGAAAAGAAATACAAGGTAAATTCCGTATGGGACAACTTCTTTGTTACGGCCGGTGGGGGTGTTACGATGCTGACGGAAGACAACCAACCTTTCTTCAACGGCAAGGTGAAAGGGGATGTCGAGCTCGGTTTCGGCAAATGGTTTTCTCCGGAATTCGGTTTCCGTCTGTCCGTCCACGGCGGCGCCCTTTCCGAATATGTCAAGGAGCCCCGTCATCGCCTGACCGTTCCTGTCACTTTCAAAGGGGTGGAAACCAACGAACTGTCGGCGCGTTACTATTATGTACATAACGATTTCCTTTGGAATTTCACCAATACGGTAGCCGGTTATTCCCGCGACCGCGTATATGAGTTTGTTCCTTATATACATATGGGTATATT
>CAMJRT010000292.1 GCA_946408295.1 uncultured Bacteroidales bacterium | reverse complement strand
TGGCTTCCAACGAACGCGATGACGGGAAAGGCTTCAATTGAGAGGCGTAGCAAGACATCGCCTTGAGTTTGGCATCAAACTGCTCCTCACTCAAAGCCTCAAATCGGGTCGGAACGAACACCTCCGAACCCATCGGTTCGGCCCACTCCGTCTCAGACAGGGTTTCATAGGCATAAATGACACGCACGCAAGCATCCGGAAAAGGACGGGCGGCCACCAAAGCCGCTTCGTGAATGGCCCTATGGTCTTTGTGAGCATCTCCCCGATGAGGAATATAAAGGGTATCCGGCTGAAGTTCCCGAATCACCTGCGACAAAGCCCCTGCAATCTGATAGGCAGGATATTGGTCAAGCGCCGGAGCCGGCAACTCCAGGAAACGGGTGTCCTTGACTCCCAGCAGAGCGTGCGCATCTCGCGCTTCCGCACGAATTGCTGCAATCTGCTCCGGGGTGAACAATTCGGGCGCTCCTACGGACGCATTGGTCGCAATGAGTACATAGACCTCATCCCCTGCAGCAACGGCTTTCGCCATCAATCCGCCACAACCGAGCACTTCGTCATCGGCGTGCGGGGCTATTACAAGAATTTTATGCATAGTTCAACAAAATTTTCTATTCGTGGTAAACAATCTTCTCGACAATCTTTTTGACTTCCTGGCGATTTGCCTCAAACTGCCCGGGCGTCCACTGCTTCAACCCATTCCAACAACTACGGACCTTGGCCACTTCCTGCCCAAAGTCAATTGCGACCGGCGAATCGCCGCCTTTGAAAGTACGCGACAGAATCACAGAAATGGAACCCAGACGGAAATGTTCGCCCAGAATCTTGTCCGCCGGCAAAATACCATCCCCGATACGGGCGATGCCGCCGAAGCCGAAAGGCATCCCTTTCGCCTTGCACTTATCGGCAATATAATCCACCAAGCCCCCGGCCAACGGTTCGAACAAGAAATTAAGCCCCAGACTGATATGCAAATCATTCAGTCCGATGAAGATCTCATCCACACCCTTGACCGCCAGAATATCATCGAGTCGGGTCATCGCCGCCGCCGTTTCCACCATCACGCATACTTTCGCCCGCCCCTTGACGCAATCCACATAGGTTTTGACATCGTGGGCGTCCATCACCATCGGCAGCATCAACACATCGGCCCCATAGGCGATGGCCTTCTCCACCTCTTTTACAGTATAGGGATGGATGGGATTGGTCCGGACCAGCAACTCAGACTCCTTGACAACGCTCCGCAAGGCAGGAATCAGTTCAATATCATTGTAATACTTTACAGTATCACGCCCTCGCTGCCTTTCAGCCTTTCCAATATATTCCAAATCATAGAAAATCCGATCCACGCCAGCCTGCTGGGCGGAAACGGCATCTTCCGGCGTTGAAGCCAGAATCATCAAAGTAAATTCAGACATATCTATACACTTAGATTCATCATTCTCATACGGTCCTGCCAGGTCAGTTCCACCATCCGCTCTCGGTTGAAGAGCGTCCGCACCCTTATCAATCCTTCCTGCGAAAGGCTAGTTCGCAAAGAAAGGTCAGTGAGCAACTGCGACATCACCTCCGTCAACGCCCGCTCATCCTTCGGTGGGACCAGCAGCCCTGAACGGCCGGCCTCAATCACTTCGGAGGGTCCCGGAATGTCAGTTGTCAAAATCGCACACCCCATCGCCATCCCCTGCTGGAGCACCATACTGAAACCTTCCCGATAGGTTGGATGCACCAACACATCTATGGCGGACAAATACTTTGGCACCTCCCGGGTAAAGCCGTGAAAGATGATATTCGGGCAAGCCTTGGCGTGTTCCATCAATTCCTTGTCAAAACCGCTTCGTAATTCATCGAAACCGCCAATGAGCAACAAAGCGGCAACCGGGGAATTCAGAGAAAGGAAAGCCCGCAGCAACTCCGCCACGCCCTTGTCTTTCTCAATACGCCCCACATAGCCAAACACCGTCTTTCCTGCCAAGATAGGATATTCTTGTTCCACCTGCGACCGGAAAACCTCCCGCTGCCGCACGTCAAATACGGACAAATCGACACCTACCGTACCTCCGTCCCCGATGACGGATATTTTCTCTCGGGGAACCACCCTTTCCTCAACGGCATAATCCAGATTTTTCCAACTCGCGGAAGTCACGTGTGTAGAAACGCGGCAAAGCCACTGTTCCACCCATTTGAAAATTTTCCGTTTCCATCCTTCATATCCCACATAGAGTATGCCCCACTGGCAATACACACGCACGGGAATGCCGCAGCAACGGGCGGGTAAAGCGGCATAAAACGAGGCATTGGTCGTCGCATATTGCACATAATCGAAATGCTCCCGACGGAACAATTGCCAGAATCGGAATGGAAAGACGAACATATCCCCTATCGCGATTCCCCGGTGCATATCCATATTGACACAATGGAAACGAGGGCTGTATTTCTGAATGAATGCCTCGGACATCTTGCACACGAGTGTCACCTCGTGGCCCTCCGCCACAAAACGCTCCATCGCCGGAACGACAAAGGTTTCCATCGTTGTTTCAATGGTCGTGATGACGCACATTTTCTTTTTCACGACCTGCTCCCGTCCCGCCCGCTCTTCGTTGAGGGCCGCCCGAACATACGAACCATAATCGGACTTGTCGCGACGGAAGAGCATCTTGAATACCGCCAGAAAGATTTTCACATCCATTCCAAGAGACAAATGTTCCGCA
>CAMJRT010000291.1 GCA_946408295.1 uncultured Bacteroidales bacterium | reverse complement strand
ATCGATACGGGCCTGACGTTGCCCGGATGGCCCGGCGCGTTGCTCTGGGCCGCCATCGGCATCGCTTTCGTGGCTGCGATGGAAATCTCCGCTCGTCGAAAAAATGCTTAAACCTATATTGAAAAACATTGTTTTATGGCTAATTTCTCAAATTTTTTCAAAATGAGTGCGCCATCGGCCGGGAAGGTGGCGCCTGAAAAGGCTGACAGATACTACAAGAGCCTGCGGATGCAGTCGTTCCTGGCGGGTACTTTCGGCTATGCACTGTATTATGTATGCCGCCTGTCGATGGGCGTGATGAAAAAACCTTTGATGGACGAAGGCCTGTTGGATGCAGCCCAGTTGGGTATCATTGGCGCCTGTCTGTTCTGGGCCTATGCTGCCGGTAAATTGGTGAACGGCTTTTTGGCGGATTCTTCCAATATCAAACGCTTTATGGCCATCGGTTTGATCGTGTCCGCCCTGGTCAATTTCGTTATGGGCATCCTGGGGGCGACGGCTCTCAGCGCCGGTTTGTCGTCCGCCTTCATTTTCATCGCTTTTGCGATTATGTGGGCCATCAACGGCTGGTCCCAGTCGATGGGCGCACCGCCGGCTATCATCGGTCTGTCCCGCTGGTTCCCCTTGAAAGTCCGTGGCACATTCTACGGCTTTTTCAGCGCGTCCCATAACCTTGGCGAAGGTCTTTCTTTTATATTTGTGGGTTCGATCGTTGCCGCTTTCGGTTGGAAATGGGGCTTTTTCGGTGCCGCCATTGCCGGGGTGATCGGCGTGGTGCTGATTCTCCTGTTCTTGCATGATACCCCCGAGAGCAAAGGTCTCGCCCCTATCGAGGTGCTTTCCGGAGAGAAAACGCAGGAGGAATATGACGCGGAATACGCCGCCCTCAAAGCCAATCCATCCGACACGGCCGCTACCCAGAAAGCGCAGGCCCAGGAGACCAAGCGCATCCAGGCGGCCGTTATCCGTAACCCGGGCGTGTGGATTCTGGCCCTGGCCAGCGCCTTTATGTATATGAGCCGCTATGCCATCAATGAATGGGGCGTTCCTTTCTTGCAGGAGGCCAGGGGCTATTCCCTGGGCGAAGCGTCCGCTATCATCGGTATCAACCCCGTGTTCGGCATTATCGGCACGGTCGTTTCCGGCTGGTTGTCTGACTTCGTTTTCAAAGGCGACCGCAAGTATCCCGCTTTCGTGGCCGGCATTCTGGAAGCGATTGCGCTGGCTATGTTCTTGTTTGGAAGCAGTGATAAATGGCTGATCGTGACCTCTATGATCCTCTTCGGTATCGCCATTGGCGTGTTGATTTCCTTCCTCGGCGGTCTGATGGCCGTTGATCTGGTTCCCCGTAAAGCGACGGGAGCCGCCCTCGGTATCGTGGGGATGGCTTCTTATGCGGCCGCCGGATTGCAGAATGTCGTCACGGGTGTTCTGCTTAAAAACAACTTGATTGTCAACGAGGCGGGGGAGAGTGTCCACGATTATACGGCTGTTTCCTGGTTCTGGATTGGTGCCGCCGTCATTTCCTTTATGCTGCCGGTGCTGAACTGGAGACGCAAACAGGCTGAGATTTAACAAACCGATTGCTTCAACGGCTAACAGGGGCGAGAGATGAAATTCTGCATTCATTACGGCACCCGCTGGGGTGAGAATCTGTTTTTACGGGCAGGTGGAAAGTCCTACCCGATGACTTTTGTTGCGGACGGGCGGTGGGAAGTCGAACTTCCCCCCAAGGCTCTCCGGGAAGGGGATGAATACTATTATGAGGTGATGGAAGGGGACTTGCATACCCGTCACGAGTGGCATCCCCACCGTCTTGCTCAAAAACCTTCCAAAAGTTTGGTCGTCAACGACCGGTGGTCGGATGTGACGGGCTGGCGAGGCGCTGGGACGGCCATTCCGGTCTTTGCCCTGCGGACGAAAAAGGATTTCGGCGTAGGGGAGTTCCAGGACTTGTATGCCCTGGTCGATTGGGCGGAAGCCACCGGCCAGTGCTTCATCCAACTGCTTCCCATCAACGACACGACGATGTCGCACACCTGGCAGGACAGTTATCCCTACAATGCCAATTCTTCGTTCGCCCTGCATCCGATGTTTCTTCATCTGCCGGGCATCGGCATTTCGGAGGATGAGGCGTACTGTCGGCAGCGGGATGCCTTGAATGCGCAACCTTTCGTCGATTATGAGGCGGTGAATGCCGCCAAGTGGGACTATATCCGCCAGGCGTTTCGGAAGACTTCTCCCGCTCTTTCCGCCCGGCCGGATTATCAGGCTTTCGTGTCGGAAAACCGGCATTGGCTGCTTCCTTACGCGGCTTTCTGCGTGTTGCGCGATGCCAACGGTACGGCGGATTTCCACCGGTGGAAGGAGTACGCCCAATACAAGCCCAAGAAGGTGGCGGCTTTTGTGGCGGCCCATCAGGAAGAATGCGACTTGCATTGTTTCGTGCAATATCATCAGCACCGGCAGTTGCGCGGCGGGCGGGAATATGCCCACTCGAAAGGGGTGTTCCTCAAAGGCGATCTGCCCATCGGCGTGAGCCGGACCAGTGCGGATGCGTGGGTGTCTCCCAACTTGTTCAACCTGGATTCGCAGGCCGGAGCGCCGCCCGATTATTTCTCCCGAGATGGGCAGAATTGGGATTTTCCGACTTACAACTGGGATGAAATGGCCCAGGACGGCTATGCCTGGTGGAAGGCCCGTCTGGGGCGTATGTCCCA
>CAMJRT010000290.1 GCA_946408295.1 uncultured Bacteroidales bacterium | reverse complement strand
TCGCCCGCCGTTACGGTCACCGGTACATTTACGTGGGGGCGCACCGCGACAGTTACCCGCAGGTGATAACCTCGCGTTATCCCATCAGTAACATCGCTCGCATAACAGGTCCCACACCCGATTCGCTCGTGGTGCACGGGGCGGGATGGGCCAGGGTAAAAGTCCGCGGTAAAACCCTCAACATAGTCACTCTGCATGCGAGTCCCCTTGCGTATGATTTCCGGCTCAAGCATGCCCCGAAGGAAGACCAGAAAGCCGATGCCGCCCGCCATGGAGGCGACCGCTACCGCCGCATGGAAATGGAAATAATCTGCCGGAACACTGTCCTCACCGAGCCTGCTGCCTCCAAAGGCTACTGGCTGATGATGGGCGATTTCAATTCGGTGTCCCGCCTTGACAACGCCTTCTACTGCTACCCTGAGGACGACCTGCGCTTTCTCGCCCACGACTATATTCTCGACAATACCCCGTACCTTGACGTGGTGAAAGAAAAACACCCGGACGCTTTCTTCCGTTCCGCCCAGAGCAACACCCGCATCGACTTCGTTTACGCCACCCCGGCGCTTATGGACAGGGTGATCGGCGCAGACATCATTGAAGATACATATACTACGCCTGTGCGCAGTTCAGAGGTGCACGGCTTTTTCCTCCCGTCGGACCACCTGCCCATCCTGATAGATTTCTCTTTATGAAAAAACTCTGTTTTGTAAAAACATTTGCGATTCTTACAATGACGGCGTTAGTAGGAGCCGCCTGCCGGAAGCAAGAATCGGGAACAACTCCTGGCGGTGAGCAGTCGGAGATTGAGAATGTCTCAGCCGACAGTCTCAAGGCTGTTTTCGCAGAACCGGTGAGCAAGACAGCCTTCGTCGGCCCGGTGTATTCCTGGATGACGGACGACCGCATCCGGGTGGCAGCAGCCGAGGAAGGCACCATCGACTTCAAGTATTCAGGGATGCCGTCGGCAGGAGAGGTTACCTTTGTGAAAAATGAGTCTACTGCGAAAACGGTTCTGTTCGGCGCTGAAGGATTTGCCATATATCCTTCGCTTGCCGAGGAGAATTGCATTGTGGATGCGGGTACTATGACATTGAACCTCAAGAACCGTTACGACTGGTCAGAGGGTAATCTCGAGGCCCCGATGATTGCAAAAGTCCTTTCCGGAACGCCTCTCAGTTTTACCAATATGTGCGGCCTGCTCAAGGTTGTTTACACCAACATTCCTTCCGATGCCGCGAGCCTCGTTGTCGTGACGCCGGGCTACGAAACCACCAGTTCCCTGCAGGTTGTCGGCTGGAACGGCGCGTTCGAATCGGACACTCCATACCTGCAGGCGAGGTCTGGCGGAGACGGGGAAATAAACATATCGTTCCCTCCCGGTTCTTCATCGGAGAAAACCTTCTATATCCCGTTGCCCGTGGGGCCCGGAGCGTCACATCTGTATCCGAAAATCAGGCTGTATCTTGCAACCTTAGAGGGAGAACTCATCCCGGGAACGCTACGAACGGCGACAAACCTTCAAATTGAACGCACAGCAATCAAGCCTATGCCGGAAGTTCCTGTTCCAAGTCCGTATTCCGTAACGACGCTGTTCGGGCAGAAAGGCCGCAATACGGCTGCTGGCTCTAAAACCGGGGGAGATTACTCAAACGTGGTGATGGGCTGCCCTCGCGGTCTTGGCTGGATAAATCCCGGCCATACGGCATTCATTCTCGACCAGAACCAGAGCGTGCGTATCTGGAATCTCGATTCCAAAACGGTTTCCGAGCCACAAACCTATGAGAGTTCGTCCTATGTCCCGTGGTACGGCACTTATAGGGACGGTTTGGTTTATTTTGCGGAAAAAGCCCAGGGTAAGATTTATTCGTACAACGTTTCTTCCGGCGCATTCACCCTCCTGCGCTCCGATTATTCCGGAAAGAGCCCGGTGGACGTCAAATTCGATTCTGCCGGGAACGCCTATGTGGCGGTATGGGACAATTATGCAATTTATCGTTTCGACGGAGGAAACCTTAACGCAGCCTCGCCGTCGGCAACCTACAGTTTTGACGGCAAGCGTCCGCTAAGCATGGCGTTCGACCCTTATGGCGACATGATTGTCACAACCAACGGCGGCCAGGTGATTCGGCTCGACACTGTTAGTGGCGAGCAGGAGCTCATTGCCGGGGAAAAAGCCGCCAACACCATTGATGACGGCACTGCCGGTCGTCCCCGCACCGCCAAATTTACCAACAACCTGAATTCTGTTGTGGTTACTTCCGGAGGAGTCATCTACCTGGGAGACAATTACCGTTTGAGAAAGATAGTGCCCGGTCTGGCCGGTTACGCGGATGCAGTCGTATCTACCGTTGCCGGGTCGACACAGGCAGCCTATCGCGAGGTGGGCGACGGAGTAGGGAGTGGCGCTACATTCAATTCCTTCGGCGGCATGATGCTGAGTCCGGACGAATCGGTTCTCTATATGACCGAGCAGACGGGAGGCTATGTGCGGGAGATCTTCCTTGGTAACGCCGATGCTTCCGTTTCTCCCTCACCAAGGCTCAGAGCCGGAACATTCAATATCCGTTTCATAACCGACAAGGACACAGGCGACAGAGCATGGGACGTACGCAAGACCAAGGTGGTGCGCCTCATACAGGACTACGGCTTCGACGTTATCGGTTTCCAGGAGTCCACGTCTGATCAAAGGACTTACCTCAAGTCGCAGCTCTCCGGCTATTC
>CAMJRT010000289.1 GCA_946408295.1 uncultured Bacteroidales bacterium | reverse complement strand
CTGGGAAAAGGTTCCTGGTCTTTCCAGGCGGACGAGGTCAACGAGTCCTACATCGGGAGCGATGAGTTCATTGCCAAATGTGCTTCTTTGCGGGGCAGCGTGATGATTGCCGGTCCGCTGCTGACGCGCTTCGGCCGGGCCTGGTTCCCCAAACCGGGCGGGGATAAAATCGGACGCCGTCGTGTCGATACCCATATTATGGGCTTTGCCAAACTGGGGGCTTCCTACGACTATGACACTACGCGCAAAGCGTTTCATCTAGTTGCTCCGGCCGACGGCTTGAAAGGTTCCTATATGTTGCTGGACGAGGCTTCCGTCACGGGTACGGCCAATATCCTGATGGCTTCCGTGCTGGCCAAAGGGGAGACCACAATCTTCAACGCGGCTTGCGAACCCTATGTGCAGCAGTTGTCCAAATTGCTGGTGGCGATGGGTGCCCGCATCGAGGGCATCGGTTCCAATCTCTTGCGCATCCAGGGCGTTCCGTCTCTGCACGGGGCGACGCATACCATACTGCCCGATATGTTGGAGGTGGGCTCCTTTATCGGAATGGCAGCCCTGACCCAAAGCGAGATTACCATCAAGAATGTGTCCTATGAAAATCTGGGCATCATTCCGGACAGTTTCCGCAAATTGGGCGTCCAACTGGATGTCATCGGGGATGATATCCGGGTTCCGGCCTTGGACAGTTATGTGATAGATTCCTTCCTGGACGGCTCCATTATGACCATTGCGGATTCCATCTGGCCGGGTCTGACGCCGGACTTGCTGAGCGTAATGCTGGTGGTGGCGACGCAGTGCCGGGGCAGTGTGCTCATTCACCAGAAGATGTTCGAGAGCCGTCTGTTCTTCGTGGATAAACTGATTGATATGGGCGCCCAGATTATCCTTTGCGACCCGCACCGGGCCGTAGTCATCGGACACGACCATCGTTTCTCCCTGAAGGCCGGCAAGATGCTCTCTCCCGATATCCGTGCCGGTATCGCCCTGCTTATCGCCGCGATGTCCGCCAAGGGCACCAGCGTCATTGACAACATCGAGCAGATTGACCGCGGCTACGAAGACATCGAAGGCCGCCTCAACGCCCTCGGCGCCCACATCACCCGCGTGTAAAGTTTTTCGTCTGCTGTCGGGATACTTCTGGCTGGCAAGTCGTTGAAAATAAAAGAGTTGTTGAAAAGGACCTGCTTGTTTTGGGGTAGGTTCTTTTGCTTATATCGCTGGTATATAGGGTTTTAGGCGGCAGAAAAATGGCGTTGCTACGGGTGGATCTTTCTCACGTCATGCCCGCCCCGACCGGGCATCTGTACCCATCCGGTGCACGACCCCCTCACAGAATGCCCTCCAGCAAAGATCTATGCCCCCAATGCCTGTTTTAAACGACCACCGGGTGCAGAGATGTGCCATAGAGGGCCCTCTATGGAGTGCTTGCGCACCGGATGTTTAATTCTTCAAATCGGATAATTCTTTTTGCAGAATCGTGTTGCGTTGGGCAGCACTTTTTTGTTAGAAAATAAAGTCCTATCTTTGCGGCGAAATCCGGAGGGGAGAAATCCTCCGGATAAAGAAAGCTTTTTGCTGCGGTCAAAACCTGAAATCGCCAAATTTTTGATAATGGGCCGGAAGCATAAAATGCTCTTTTTCGTATGTCCTCTTGCCATTCCGGCAAGACCCCCTGCGTGAGAGTATTTCTTGTGTTTCACATTATCAGGTGTTTGGCGATACCGAGGTTTTTGAAATGGCAAGCGATAGTCTCACGCTTTCTATTTAGGGGATATTGCCGCCCGGGGAGACAGGGCGATGGTTGTGAATTATGCATGTCGGACAACGAGTCAGGGAGGTCGCGAAATCCAAAGGAGTTACTATCGTTTCTCTATCGCGGCAGATGTGTTGTACACGCGCCAATATTTATAAAATCTTTTCCAAACCCTCACTGGACACCTCTCAATTGGCCCGTCTTAGCCAAATCCTGCAACACGATTTCTTTGCAGATTTGTCCGAAATGCTGAATAGTGATTCCAAGTAGTTGACATGTAAATGAATCGGATACTATTCTGCGTTGATTTCAGAAAATGGCTATTTAAATTTGCAAAAAAAATCAACATAAAATAGATCGTTATGAAAAGATTCATCCTTTTGATTGTTTCTCTGGTTGTTTTGACGATTTCTGTTCCGAGTTGCGGGAGTATGTCCAAGAGCGATGCTGAGTATTTGACAGGCGTTGCGATAGGAACGGCAGCTGCGATTTATCTTACAGAAAAATCCAATAATTAATATCTTGTCTGAGATGCGAATCCCAATATTATGGTCCTTCATTCTTTTTGTCTGTGTATTGATTGTTTGCGCGGCTTGCTCTCCGGATTATAACCGGATTGAAAAAGATATGGTTACCATACCGTCCGGTACATTTGTGATGGGATCGGTTGCGAGTGAGGCAGATTTGGATGAGAGCCCTGAACACGAGGTGTTTGTACCCTCTTTCAAATTGTTGAAAATTGAGGTGACGCAGAAACTATGGAGAAGTGTAATGCACTTCAATCCATCCGTTCACCAGGGGGATGATTACCCGGTTGACGCTGTTTCTTACTATGATGCCTTGTTGTTTATTCAGAAATTGAACAAATTAACAGGTAGAAATTATCGTCTCCCTACTGAGGAAGAATGGGAGTACGTGGCCTCACAAGGAACTGATATTAACGAAACAAATTTTGATGATGTCGCATGGTTTCTTGCTAACGCGGAT
>CAMJRT010000288.1 GCA_946408295.1 uncultured Bacteroidales bacterium | reverse complement strand
GAACTCGTGGACCTCACCCCCGAGCAGCGCGCCGAGGTGGACAAACTCGTCGAGAAAATCGAAGAAGATGACGATGTCCAGAATGTCTTCACCAACCTCAAACCGGCCGAATAAGCGCCCGAGCAACCTATCCTTCACGCGAAGGCAAATCGTTTGCGGACCCAGAAAAAGGGAGCCCGCAATTTTTTTACCTCCGCACCCCCGACGCCCGCGCGCATAAAGAAAAAATGATTACCTTTGCAGGTTATAATGGATAAAAGTGCAATGATGCGAAAATTTGCTTGGTTTATAACCTTTGTGCTGCTTCTGTGCGGAGGGTCGCTCGCGGCCCAGGATATGCGTACGGTGCGCGGTATGGTCGCCGCGCCGGACGGACACGCCATCCCGAACGCCACGCTCAAGGCGGACGGCGTCGATACCCCGTTCAAGGCGAACCGGGTGGGACAGTTTGAAATCAGGGTTCCTTTCTCCTGCCAGAAACTCACGGCGTATGTGGACGGCTATGCGCCCCTGACGCTGGACATCTCCGGCAATTTTCTGCTATTTAATATGAAACCCGACGCACCCGCCGAAAGCGTTGCACCGGTGGCGGCCGGCAGTGCGGCGGCAGGCGCGGCGCAGGCCGGGGCCGTCGCCACGGCGCAGGAGCAAGCGGAAAAAGAGGCTTTAGCCCGTGAAAAGGCCGAACGGGAAGCCCGGGAAAAGGCCGAACTGGAAGCCCGTGAAAAGGCCGAAGCCGAAGCCAAAGCGAAAGCCCAGGCAAAGGCGAAGGCGGAACAAGAAGCCAAGGCCGGGCAGGCTGCCAAAAACAAGGATGCAAAATCCAAAAAGGCGAAAACTGCCCCCCAAACCCCGGGCAGCAAGAGCCGGTACAAAGAACGCGGACTGATGCACAGTTTTGATTTTTCCTACGCCTATCAGTTCTATAGCGGCCAGATTGTATATGTCAACAGCGGCATACGCAATTATTCCAGCCTGCACCCCCTGCAACTGACCTACTCCATCGGATGGCGTTTCAACCGTATGTTCTCCGCAAGCGGCGGCGTAGGTTTCCTGTTCAACTGCGTTTCTTTGGAAAGGAAAGGCGACCGCATCGAAACCGAACTGTATGGCGACAAACTGCCCCGGCGCTTCGACATTCCCATATTCGTCAACGGACGCTGCCATTTCGGGAACGGGCTCGTGCTGCCCTATATCACCTTGTCGGGCGGCATCTATGCCCTGAGTCTGGCACCCTTGCTGGACATAGGCGTCGGCGCCTCTTTCCGCCTGGGCGGCTCGCTGGCGCTCAACCTCGCCGTCAGCGCCCGCAACACGCCCTGGCCCCAGTACACACGCAGCGGTTTTGAGGGGTATCCCTTCTACCGTATCGTTCCCGCCGTCGCCCTCGGCGTGAGTTTTTAACCTTACTGTCGTATGAAAAGATTTACTTTGATTGTTTTGATGGCCCTGGGAGCCCTTTCCTCCTGTACGATGGATGAGACACGAACCATTCCCGGGCCCCTTCCGGAAGAATTGCTGGGCATCTGGGCCCCCGAGAGCGGCGAACCGGGCTGCGACCGCTACATCCTGTTCGAAAGCGGTCAATGCTACACCTATATCAGTCAGACATTTATGCCCATCCGCCAGGGATACATCTATTTATCCGACGGATACTTCACCTTGATGGACGCCTCCTACTGCCACTTGACGGACAGCAACCCCGCCCACCTGATTCTGCAAGGAAAAGACGCCGGCCCCCTGCTGCTTCTCGAAGAGTCCAGGCTGGGTGAACAGACCCGGGAAACCGTACTCGTCATCAACCAGGAACGCTATCACCGCATCAAAGGTATTATGGAGGACAGTCATATCGAATTTGACAAAGTCGTATTCGACAAGGAGCAGTTCGACCCCTCCATCCCGGACAAGAAAGTGCTTCTTACCGAAGTCGGAAAGCCAGTTTATCTGAGTTATAAATTGTATGCG
This sequence comes from uncultured Bacteroidales bacterium, assembly GCA_946408295.1. The sequence continues at coordinate 782 of CAMJRT010000288.1, read as the reverse complement.
ACAGGCGAAAGTGCCCCCATCGCCCCGAATGAAGCGGCCAAATGGGTGGAATGCATTTCTATGGACGAGAGTATCGCCACCATTGATATGAATGACAGGATAACCCCCGCCGGAACGGAGAGGTGGTCATCAAAATCCACACTTACAACTCGCGGTGCACCGACATCTGCCACCTGGTCATCGGTGGCGGAGACTTGTCGAAAGACAAACCGGCCAACTGTTACATCACCAACAGTCCGGGACAATACTGTTTCAAAGCCCTCAAAGGCAATCAGAAGGACACCCCCATAAGAAACATTAACGACATCGTCGTCAAATGGGAGACCGTCAACTCCCCGGAAGCACCGGAGGAAGGAAGCATCATCCGGGAAGTCCGGCTTTCTGAAAACAAGGACAGCATCTACTTCAAAATCCCCTATCCGATGAAGGACGGCAACGCCCTCATCGCTGCGGTGGACGCCGGCAACACCATTCTCTGGTCCTGGCACATCTGGTCGTGCAAAGATTTCGATGCCGTCAATACCGCACAAGTCTATCTCAACAACGCCGGTACGCTGATGGACCGCAACCTGGGCGCCTTGAGTGCCGAGCCCGGCCAAATGGGTTCCGCGGGACTGCTCTACCAATGGGGGCGCAAAGACCCCTTCCCCGGTGCCACCCAGGTCGCTCCCGCCCGCAATATCCTCAGGGCCAAGACAACCCACGACGATGATTGGGAATATGTAGTCGGGATTATCCCACCGGAATATGCAGCAAAGCCTATGCGCTTCTGCAGAGCCAGT
>CAMJRT010000287.1 GCA_946408295.1 uncultured Bacteroidales bacterium | reverse complement strand
CTGTTCCTTCGCAATCCGGTACGGGTATGGGGTCGCTTGTGCGGCGATCGCTCGTTTTCTTGAATGTAATAAACTTATTGAGCACAAATTGATAGAGGGCGACGACAAACACGGTCAGCAGTTTGGCAAGGACGGGGTCCCAGCCGGAATGTGAAACCATCAGCCAGATGAGCCCCTCGCTGAGCGCCAGGCCGGAAAGTCCGACCAGATAGAAAATCGTAAAACGCAGCGGCGCCTTGTCCTTCACCTTGAAATTCAGGCTGCGATTTAAAAAGAAACTGGTGAAGATGCCGCAGTGGACACTGAGCACATTCGCCCAGAGGTACGGCATCCACAGGCCCAGCATCGTATAGACGCCGAAGTCCAGCGCCGCGCAGAACCCGCCGATCAGCCCGTACAGAATCAGTTCGCGGAAACGGGACCAAAGGGACTTCACGAGAGCGGGCACGGCCGCGCCGCTCCCTGTCGCTTCGCGCCCCGGTACGGATATAGGGTCGCTTGCAGGTTCCAAATTTTTATTAGGGTTACTATACATATGAAGATGAAATGTTGATAATTGTTTGGATTCAAAATGCAATTTTTGGGGCGACCTCGTTCTGTTATCGTAATTCTCGCTGCGCCGCATCCATCGCCTGGCGGATGACGGGCGCCATATCATAATACTTGTATTCTGCCAGACGGCCGCCGAACAGCACGTTCTCCTCGCGGTCAGCCAAGGCCTTATACTGTTGGTACAGGGACTGGTTGCGCTCGTTGTTGACAGGATAGTAAGGCTCCATCCCCGGCTTCCATTCCGTCGAATACTCCCGCGAAATCACCGTCTTGGGATTGGCATACACCTCCGGCCCGAATGACTCGAAATGCTTGTGCTCGATGATGCGGGTATAGGGAATCTCGCGTTCGGTGTAATTCACTACGGCGTTTCCCTGCCAGTTGGGCGTATCCTTCACCTCGGTCTCGAAACGCACCGTCCGGTACTCCAAGTGCCCGAAACGATAGTCATAGAATTCATCGATGGCACCCGTAAAGACCACCTTGTCGGCAAGAGACGCCCACTCGGCGCGGGAGGCGAAGAAGTCTACGCCCGTACGCACCTCGACCCCCTCCAGCAAGGCATCCGTCAGGGCATTGTAGCCGCCGATGGGAATGCCCTGGTAGGCATCGTTGAAATAATTGTTGTCGAAAACCATCCTTACCGGCAGGCGCTTGATGATGAAGGCCGGCAGTTCGGTGCAGGAACGACCCCACTGCTTCTCGGTGTAGCCCTTGATGAGCCGTTCGTAGATGTCGCGGCCCAGCAGCAGCAGCGCCTGTTCCTCCAGGTTGCGGGGCTGGAAGTCTTCGCCGGATGCGAAATCCGGGCCGCTGCGGTATTTTTCCGTCAGTTCGGCCAGCGCCGCTTCGCGCTGTTTCCGAAGTTTTTCCTCCGCCTCCTGCGGCGTGACCACGCCCCACATCCGGTTGAAAGTGTTCATATTGAAAGGCAGGTTGTACAACTCTCCCTTCCAGTTCGCCACGGGCGCATTGGTATAGCGGTTGAACGACACCAAGCCGTTCACGAAGTCCCACACCTCCTTGTCCGAGGTATGGAAGATATGCGCGCCATATCGGTGGACGTGGATGCCCTCCACCTTTTCGCAATAGACATTTCCGCCCGCAAAAGGACGCTTGTCAATCACCAGGCAGCGCTTGCCCTTCTGCCGGGCCAGGTGCGCGAACGTCGCTCCGTACAGCCCGCCGCCTACTATCAGATAGTCGTAATTCATTGTATATCTTCGATAATTATGGGGTTTTCCCTGTCTTTCCTGCGCCATAATTCAAGGTCACAAAGTGTAGCATCCGCGCAATCAACCCTCTCGTAATTCGCTTCGATAAAATCGTAACCGGGCTGGAAAAACTCATACAACCGGCCCGAGCTTTTCCCCTGCGGATACGCCAGCGTATCATCCGCGTGCGTGAGCAAGACCCAAAGCGGCTTGCTTTGCGCAACATCTTCCGACTGGGCAAGCGATGGGTCTATGAAAACCATATTGTACAACAAGATCCGGTTCATCGGCACCAGACGATTATGGCAGAACACAGATACATATTGAAATCCGTCGGAAGCAAAGCCCAGATTGAAATTCCAAATTTGCGAGCGCTCCTCCTCCGGAATACGCCCCAGCATCCTCCGGCTTTCTTTATAACAGTCATATTGTGCGTGATTGCGCAAACGCAGGTGCAAGGTATCCACATACAGGAAAGAAACGCATACCATAACGACTGCGGCCGCAAGATAACTTGCGTACACCCACACCCTTCGGGTAGAAAACAGAACGGAAGCACACAGCAAAACTATGGGAATCAGCACCGTAAGATAATGTGCAAAGAAGTTTTTGCCCACCAATAGCGTGAAAAGCAACAAGACCGGCCCCACCAGCAACGACAGATTGCGCCGTTTCGTTTTATGCAAAAGAAAGAAGGTCAGCAGACAAAAAGCCAGCAAGACCAGCCGTTCAGCCATTCCCTCGGCAGAAAAAGGGCCGCCCGAATAGAGCAGATTGTGCCCGATCAGCCCATAATAAAGTCCGTCGAGCGCGCCACGGGACGCAAAATACCAAAGGATAGGCAAGGTGACGGCGGCAAGTCCCAAAAGGAACGAAAAGAGGTAAGGGAGCAAAGCCCGGAACTGCTTTTCGATGAGCAGAAACAAAAACAGCCCGAAGGCCATTCCCCCATAATATGGTAATTGAACACATACTTTTGAACCTTTACATTTT
>CAMJRT010000286.1 GCA_946408295.1 uncultured Bacteroidales bacterium | reverse complement strand
TTACTTTGAGAAAACGGGCTTAAAGGCCGTTGAGGCCGCCCGCGGACAATCCTCTCAAATGACAAAAAAAGACGCGCTACTGGCCCTTTATAGGGCCTATCCGACCCTTTCCCGCGCCCGTCTGGCCGAGGCAATCGGCACGAGTATGCCGTATCTTTCCAAGGTGCTGAAAGGGCCTAAATAGTTTTTCCCGTGGCCGCGTCGATGGTCCGCCCTGGCGCGGCCACATATCATAACGAACAAAGAAAATGCAGAACAAAAACGAACTAACTATCCGAGAACGGGCCGCCGCACTTCTATTCGTCCACGGCATCGAAACCAGCCCAGCGAAGTTGTACGCCGTTGCCTACCGGGATAGTCTGGAGGCCGTGGAGGCCCTCTCCGATATCAGCGGGACCGCGTCGCGGTGGATTCGGTCCAAGCGTATGCGGGAATTCATCCAGAAGGAGGCCGCCGCCCTTGATTCCAAGCGTGAACAGGAGCGCAAGGGTATGGAGGCCGAAATCATCGCCCGGCTACAAGCAAAGACGGATCGTTCCCTCGATGGGGCGGGGCTGATTGATTATTCCCTCCCGGCGAACCAACTGCGGAAACTGAACGCCTTGATAAATGGTTCAAAGGATGCCGGGGAGGCCCTCGATGCGCTTAAGGTCATGATAGCGAAACAAACAGAACTCGCTCCGGAGAAAAAGACGGAGAAACCAGTCCGTTTTTATCGGCCTTTTTGTTGTTCCGATTGTCCGCTTTACTCGATGGCCGGGGAGGTTCTCCAACAGCGTGCCGCACAGAACTACAACAACCACGCGCCCGCCGTCCAGGCGGAAATCGACGCAAAACTCCGGGAAGGTGGGCGCGCCATCATCGAGAAGTATTACCAAATGCTCATAAAGAAATCAACACTTAAATAAACTATCATGTTACTACCCAATTTTAACAAAGTCATCCAGAATGACGGAAAAACTTTTCTCAAAGACGAATCGGCCATTAGCTTTCGTTTGCACCAGGTTTCCGAACTGCAAAACGTCCTCGACGATGCCGCGAAATTTCTCAAAGAAAGTGATTTCCCGGACAAAGCGGAGGATATCTACAACGTCCTCGATGATGGGCGCGAGGGCTTGCTAACCGTGGTCTGGAACCGCGCCGACCGGGAAGCCGAGCGGCTAAAGGTCCGGCCGTATGTGGCGCAGACCTGGAGAGAGCAGGAACGCGAAACCGTCACCCCGGAACAATGGCAAAAAGCCGACGCGCTCCGGCTCCGTTACGCCAGAATTATCGACGGCCTGGGCATTGACCGGACGGCAGACATAAACAACGAGGACGGGGGGCTCATCGTGGATGCAACAAGCATTGCCAAGAGAGTAGAAGCCGCTTGTACTATTGAAATCACGCCGGAAATGAAAAAAGACCTCGATACCATCCTCGACCTGGCCGACAAAGTCAAGGCAATGGAACTGCGTGGCATTAATGCGCTGGAACTAGTCGAGAAGTCCGTCCGGGAAACGGAGCGGCCGGATGAGGCGGAACTCTATCGGCGTATCGTGTTCCGTCGGCACATGGCAGGAACCATTCACGACCCCGGCCTGGATTGGATTATGAACCGGGCGGCGCTCAACAATCCAAACAATAACCCGTTAAAACGATAGAACAATGGCAACTAGAAGGCAAACGATCATGTCAAGGTATGCGGAATTGAAAGAACTCCGAGCCAGCAGCGCGGCTACCGTCGCAGCCTGTGAAAACGAAATGAAAGAACTAGAAGGCGAGTTGAGGAACACCCCGGCCGACGTGCTGGACCTTGACACGATTTCCAGGAAAAACGACTCTCTCCGGCGGGCGGGGCTGCTCCCGAACGATATTTAATCCCCCGACAATGGTAGCAGAAAGAAACCCGGCACACTTGCCGTATATAAGAGATTTTCGGCAAACTCTTGCCCAAATCAGCGAAGAACTTCGCCAATGCGCCGAAAGCCTGGCAATCTGCCGGAACGCCTATTACCTGACTGACGGGGAAAGGGCAAGCCTTGAATCTTTTGTCCAGAGTTTTTTCAAGACACGGGAAAAACTGAAAGAGTTCGATAGCCATTTCGGCGCGGAAATCTACAAGACGCATTCCATGTTTTAGGGGGTTATTTAGGCATTTCGGAATGTGTCCGGGGCGGTCTATTAGGCTGCCCCTTGTTCGTGCAGGAATAGCGCGGAATCAATCTTCCGCAATATTCATTGTAAATTATTGAATACCAAATAATTATATGCGATTTTTCTTGCATTTACGAGGATTTCTCTCTACATTCGCAAAAACTTAAAACCTATAGTAATATGGACAATAAATCAAGTTTACAAGAGTACGCCGTTCTCCTGGAAGAAACCGCCGCCTTTATCATAAGGATAAGCGGGAACCTTCGGCAGGCCGAGAACGCAATCAGAAACACCGACACCGAACGAGAGTATAACCGTCACTCCTTATGTTGGTCCACGGACGATGCCGTGGACATTCTGCAAAGGCTCCAGATTCTCCGGGCGGACATAGAAAATGAAATCGACTATCTGGGCCGTTCCGCTTGTCGATAAGATTGTTCAACGCCCGGCGCATGAACTTGCCCGCAGAGGCCGTTTTAAGGCGTTTTGGTGCGGTTTGAGGGGTGAAAGGTAGGGGAGGGTAGTGTCCGTATGAATAACGCCGTTTGTGCCAAGTTTTGACACAAGCGCTCCCATTACGAAGAAGGCCGCCCCGGAGGGCGGTCTTTCTTGCATCTTGGATATAT
>CAMJRT010000285.1 GCA_946408295.1 uncultured Bacteroidales bacterium | reverse complement strand
GCTGGCCGGAGATGCGTTCTATGCCATATATCCGGCCTTGGGGGCTTCGATTGCGTCGAATGTTTACAGTACCGCCATTCCGACGGTTCAGCAGTATGTCGCAGGCGGTTTCGCCGATCAGGTTTTCCCGATGGTAGCCGCTTGTGGAGAAGACCGCCAACTGGCATTTAAAAACGTGGCTTCTATGCTCCGGATTGTCCCGGCCGCCGGCGACTTTGCCGGACAGACCATTATGTCCGTGACGGTCAGCGCCAATGAAAGCATGTCCGGACCGATCATCGTCAATTACACCCCGGATCAGACGCCGGTCGTCACTTGTTCCGGTGCCAAATCCGTCAATCTGGTAGCCCCTGCCGGCATCGCTTTCGACACGCCCATCCATGTCGTCGTCGCGCCGGGGACCTATACGAATCTGCAGATTTCGCTGTTGCTTTCCAACGGGCTCTGGACATCCTATGACGCCGGATCGGTCGAGGTGGACCGCTCCAAATACCGGACCCTTTCCTTCTCTGCAGTGGACCGCTATGCCGATCTTTCCGCCTCGGGTACGGCCAATTGTTATATGCTCAAAGAAAGCGGTTCATATAAGTTCAAAGCGGATATTAAAGGCAACGGCGTGACCACTTCCTGCGGTCTGGAGGCTTCCACCGCAGGCATTGCATCCGCCAAGGTCCTTTATACGGACGGTGAACCTTTTGTGCAGGGGACTTATTCCTACACCGACGGTTACATCTGTTTCGAGACCGTTACGGGGACACTTCCCATCGGAACGGCCATCGTCGCCGCCACCGATGCGTCGGACCGGATTCTCTGGAGCTGGCTGATTTGGGCCAACCGCGACATTGCCGATGTGGCGCTTTCTGATGGCACGACATGGCTCAATATGAACATCGGTGCCCACCATGTAAACTTCAATCCGCTGGGATTCAACGGCTATTATTACCAGTGGGGGCGCAAGGATCCGATGCAGCAGGCCAAGGGAGTGGGTAATGTCCTGGATGCTCCTTTCTCTTCACACGCCTCCCTGACAGACGGGTCCCTGGCCAATTCCATCGCGAATCCGTTGACATTCTATGGTTCTTATAGAATCAACGGTGTCCATATCGCCGACTGGTGTACCTTCGACGATGATGTCAAGTTCTATGATTGGTGGAATGTGAATATTACGGGCGACGACCAGATCACGGCCGAACCGGGCAAAACGATGTTCGATCCCTGTCCCGACGGGTATCACGTTCCGACGTATGCCGAATTGAGCAACATGACCCATTTGGAAAAAGCGCCGGGACCTGACTTCGGGGCTCTCATAGAACAGAAATTGTATTTCCCTTGTACTTCTATCCGAAGTGCCGGCATTTCTGCAGGAGCCTGGAACAACGGCGAAAACTCCCGGGGCTATTATTATTGTACCAATCCCAAAGAAACCGGTGACAGAAGCTCCCGTACGGTGTATCGTTTCTGGGTGACGCCCGCAGGCAACGTCGGCATTACCGATTCCCAGAATTCCCGTGCTGTCGCCTTGCCGGTCCGTTGTATAAAGGATTGAACCCGGAGGGGGCGGCCCTGAAGAGCAGAGGCTTTTTTAAAGAAATTACAGTCTATTGGAAAAATAGTTGTATATTTGTGCAAATATAAAAAATAGCCTTATGATTGAAAGAAGAAACCATCGTTTTTCCCGGCAGTCCGATGCGAGTGCCGGGGAGTCCGTTTCCCGTGAAAGCCGGGCCGGCGTTGAACCCGAAATCGAAAATGGGGGCGGCAAAGGACCCGAGGATCCCGCAGGGGGGGATGCTCCCTATGGCGGAGGTGGCAACGGCGGCGCCAAAACCGTGATGACGGTACTCATCGCTGTTGTCGTGGTGCTGATCGGTGTGCTGTCCTACATCTGGGTGAGCAAACAGAAACTGGTCAATGAACTGGACCAGGAAAAACAAGAACTGACCCAGAAGATGCTGGAACTTCAGAGCGACTACAAGGATCTTTCTTCCGACTACGCCAGCATCAATGCCCAACTCGACTCTTCCCGCGAAGAAGTCAATCAGTTGATTGAGCGCATCCAGAAGACCGACGCGACCAACCGGGCGGCCATCCGTCGCTATGAAAAGGAGCTCGGTACCCTGCGCAGCATTATGAAGAGTTACATCGTGCAGATTGATTCGCTCAATACCGCCAACAAGAAACTGAAAGCCGATGTGGCCAGCGCCCGCCGCGACCTCTCCGAAAGCCAGAAGAAGAACGAGGAACTGACTATGGCGGTGGGTGACCTTTCCGACAAGGTGGCGGCCGGCAGCGTCATCAAGGCCCGGGGCATCTATATGGAAGGCCAGCGCAAGAATGGCAAGAAGACCGACCGGGCCCGCGATGTCGTTACGTTGGCGACCCATCTGAGCCTCATTGAGAACGATTTGGCTCCCAAAGGCCCGATGATGGTGTATGTGCTGGTCTGGGATCCGGAAGGCAATCTGCTGGTCAATCCCGAGCAGCCGGCCTCGATGATGCAAAGTGGTACGGAGGTCTCGGTTTCCGCCGGACGTGAGGTGGACTACAACGGGGCGGAGGTAGACCTGATCCTCTATCTCAACAATATGGGCAAACTGGAAAAAGGGGTATATACCGTTGAAGTTTATACGGAGAATCACAAACTCGGCACCGCCGAATTGATGCTCCGCTAGTTGGCTTGCGTTGAAAAGACTCTGTTGCAATGGTTTATCTCCATATCCCGTTCTGCAAGAGTTTTTGTACCTACTGTGCCTTTTATTCGGAAT
>CAMJRT010000284.1 GCA_946408295.1 uncultured Bacteroidales bacterium | reverse complement strand
GAACGGCAATCAATCCAGCCGACGATGGCGGAACGGGTCGTCCTGTCCTGAAAGGCCTCTTCCACGATACGGGCCATCTGCTCCGGGTCGTGGCGCTCCAGCACAAAGGCCGAGGTCTCCCCCCGGTAATGGTTGCGGATGGCGATTTCCCCGGCAACGATGTTGGGCAGGGTGTAAACAAAAAGGGAGGGAGAAGGATAATCCTCCATCGTTTTCGCAAAATGACGGTCATCACAGATGCTTCCGCTGCGGCTGAACAGAAGCACCGCCCGGTCTTCGCGGGGGACGAAACGGTCCGTATCCCCTTCCAGCAGCAGTTCCGTCGCCAGAAAGCCGAGTTTGGAAAGGGTATCCATCTTGAAAAATTTCGGATAGTTTCCCACCTTCTCCGCATAGAGGCCGGCCAGGGATGTGCCGGCGGGAATCGTCAGGGTCCTGCACACTTTCATCGCACCCCTCCTTTTTTGAACAACAGCGCCCCGTTCACCCCGCCGAAGCCCGACAACAGTTTGACAAAGGCCCGGCCCGTGCAGGGCTGCGCGTGAGCGGACACCCGCAGGGGCTCGCTCACCCCGAGGGTCGAAAAGCCCCGGGTGGGCAGGACGCATCCCTCCTCGCAGGCCTGCATCGAAAGGATGGACTCGAGAATGCCCGCCGCACCCATCGTATGGCCGAAACAACCCTTGAGGCTGTTGACGGGAACCCCCGACAGGCCGGCGCGGCCCAGGGCGACGGCTTCCATCTCGTCGTTGTAACGGGTGGCCGTTCCGTGGGCGTTGACAAAGGCGAGTTCCTCCGTTACGATGGAGGAAAGTACGTAACGAAGGGCATTGTAACTGCCCTCACCGGTCCGGGAAGGGCCGGAAATATGATTGGCATCGTTGCGGATGGCACCGTCGGCCAGTTCCCAGCCTTGGTCGGAGCAGGCAAGCACCATCGCGGCGGCCGCCTCTCCGAGATTCAGGCCGTCCCGCGAGGCATCGAAAGGCTTGCAGGGTGCGGCCGACAGCGCCTTGAGCGACTGAAAACCCGTGACGATGAAGCGCGACTGCACTTCGGCGCCGACCACGACGACGGTGTCCCAGCGTCCGGACAGCAGCATACGCCGTCCCTGCACCAGGGCGGCCAAGCCCGAGATACAGGCATTGGAAACCGCTACCGGCGCATTGGGATTGTTAAAAAAGCGGGCGATACGGGCGGCGGACACGGCCGGAGAGACATCTTCCTGTCCCAAGGCCCCGATATTCCCCTTGATGGAGGAAAGGACGAAAGCCACACGCGAAGAAGAAGGGTCGATTCCGGCGGCGTCGATGGCCTCACGGGCCGCACGGATGGCGATGGTTTCCAAGAAAGAACAACCCGCCAGACAGTCGCGCTGCCCGAACAAAGAGGCGACAAAGGGCGCTTGGCAGCCGAACCTCCCTTCATAGGAACGCAGGGCAGAATTCCCCTCCCGGACAGCCTGATACGAAGCGGAAGCAGACGGTCCGACGGGCGTCAGGGCACCATATCCTATGCAAGCGACTCGCTCAGTCATCTTCTTTCAAAAAAGTCTTAAACTGTCCCACGGCCATCAACTCCCCTGCGGAACGCACCGTCACATCGGCCAGGGTGATACCCATCGTCTCATATTGGACGAGGATGTCCGTTTCCAATAATTCTCCCGATTTCGGGAAACGGAACAATTCCCAGGCCTTGATCTGGGCAATGAATCCGATTCTCGGCGGAATGTGCCGGAGATAACTCAGGTAACCGACACGGGCGGCGCAGGACTGGGCCATATGCTCCATCAGGCCGGAACTGCACAGCACCCCGTTCTTCAGCAAGGGGCCTTCTTCCGGCACGCGGAAAACCGTCCGGGCGGAGGTGTCATCATAAGCCACCAACGCATCCACAAAGCGGAAAGGCGGTTGCTGAAGCAGGAGTTCCTGTGCCGGTACAGGTTGGATGGCCGTCATACCCAGAAATCATAAAAGTTATACCACTGATACGGATATTGCCGCGTGCGCTTCTCCAGCAGGCCGGCATAGGCGGCACAGAGCGAACGCACCCGCTCGTCCCGGTCGGCACCGGCGGCCGGCGGAAGCGGGTCCACCCACACCTTGTAACCGCCTACCGACTCTTTGGTCACGAAAAGCGCCACCATCGGGACTTCGCGTTGGACAGCCAGACGGAAAAGTCCCATCGGGAAGGAAGCCTCCTGCCCGAAGAACGGGCAGCGGATGATTTTGTCTGAACCGAAACAACGGTCGCCGGCCACCGAGAGAATCTCCCCGTTGGCCAGGGCCTCATTCATCGCGAAGATATGCGACATATCCTCCGCAAGGGGAATCATCCGGACATTGGTGTCTCCGAAACGGGCGGAACGCCCCTCCATCACCGTCTGCGTCTCCCCGGAATAAACCAGGGCGTTGATGCGCTTGCCCTCCGACTTGATGAAATAGCCCGCCATTTCGTGGTTGCCGAAATGGGAACCGATCATCACAAAGCCCCCCGGCTGCTGAAGGAGGTCCCGGAAACGCGCTTCCCCTTCTATTTCAAAACGGAACCGCTTGCCGGCATAAGCGGCAAAACGGTCCAGCACGACCATCCCGAGGTTGAATTCATTCCAATATACCCCCAGAAAAGAGCGGAGCGGCCCATAGCCCATCCGCCTGCGATAAAAGGAATACGAGGCCCGGAAACCCGGGGCCAAGAGCATATAGAAGGGAATCACCAGCCCCATCACGGCATACACGACAACCAGGGGGCAAAGTTTGAAAAGCCGGATGA
>CAMJRT010000283.1 GCA_946408295.1 uncultured Bacteroidales bacterium | reverse complement strand
ATTTGCGTCGGATGCACGTTCTCCCGAAGCCACCGGGCTCCTAGGTTGTTGCCCCTGGCATAACCGCCGTTTTCGGCCGCCAATACTGTCACGCCGGGGAGGCGATTCCTCAGCATGGCCGCTTCTTCAGCCGTCGCCCCGTTGTCTACGACGACGGTAGCATGCGGAGCCTGCACCTTGGCAAGTTCATGCAAGACGAACCGGACGGTCCGCTCTTCGGACCGATAACTGACGACCACGATTCCTATCATCCCCACTTCTGTTTCAGGAATCCCCAAAAAGTCAGACCCGATTCGGATGCTTCCCGCAATTCCATCTTGTATGTCAATTTGAACAGAGAGGTCTTCAAAGTCAATGCTGACATCACGTCTGGGTTGAAAGGTTCGTTCAGTATGCTGCGTAGCCTATGCATGGCAGGATTTGTGCATGGTACCCGGTCCATCATCGAGACCACATCAGGGTCCTCTTCGCGCAGAAGTTCAAAAAAGTAATCGATCATCAGATAATCCACGTTCCTGCTCTTTTTCTCAAAATAGACCCGGAACATGCGCTCGATCGAAGCGAAGAAAAAGGAACCCGGAACAGCGCCCAGACAGAACGACGCCCAGCGATAGCGGGATACCGAATCATTGTCGGAATTGTTCTGCCTGACGGACATGAACGGTCGGGAAAACCACTCTTCACCGAGCATGTCGGTCAGCAGGATGGTGCTGTCCAGCCATACGCCGCCGTATTGGGCTAGCAAAGCGCAGCGGACATAATCGGAATAGATGGCAGGAAGGATGGTCCCGTCATCATATGCCTTTGCTATACAAGCGGGGATATCAATGTATTGATGAATGATATCCCCGGAAAGAAACACGACGGGGTGCGTGCCTGCATGGGCGCGGATGCTGCGGACACAGACCTGATTCAGCTCAGGCATAGATTCTTCCCCTTGCAACCAACAGACCCAAATGGGAAGGGAATCCCTCTCTTCCCGAAGCAGAACCCTGGAATTGCCGGGGTTGACGGCCATATCATCGCCCACCGTATCCCTCAAGAACCGGATAATTCGCGCATGCTTCTGATTATTCAAGGCGTGGCGACGGCCCGGGTCAGTTGCAAAGCCGTAACGCATCCGATTGGCAATCAGGAGAAGCGCCTCGGACAAAGGAAGCACCCGCAGCAGATGAAGGTGTGAACGCAACTGGTGCAAACCAGCCCACCAGCGAGGTGGTATGACGGATTTCAGGCAATCGACGACATCGGGATTCGGGAAAAAGACCAGATTCAAAAGGAGGAAATAGACGGCCGTCAAAACCGATGCCAGGATGAACCGTACATAGAAAAGACAGGACAGGCCCGGAATGAAAACCAAAAGAACGCCCAGCGGTAGGCACTTAAGCACTTCCGACATCAGAATCCGGAACGGAAAACGTACGCCGGCCTTCCGCGTTACGACAAAGATGGAGCATCCCAGGACGGTCATCTCCGAAAGCAACCAGACGATCGAAGAACCGATCGCTTCCATCGACCGGACAAGAAGGACATTCAGCGTGACACCGACCACCGCGCCGATGATGGAGTTGAACAGGACTTCCCGGTCATACTTCTTGGGCATCATCGTCTGCAGGACGTAAACCTGCTCCATTCCGATGATGAGAATCAAGGGCGAAATGATTCGCATCGGCGTAATGGCACCTTCATAGCCTGGCCCAGAGATAATCCGGATGATGTCGGCCGCTTCCTCTTCCATCAGCAGCACGATAGGGACACCTCCGCAAAACAAGACGCGGAGAACCTTGGTGACGATGCCCCAGAATTCGTCATCCCTTCCCTCTGAAAGTACCGCGCTCATCCGGGGAAGCATGACAGCGGTAAAGGCGCTGAACAAGGCGATAATCATCCCGAAAATCTTCGTGGCGGATGTGTAGTACCCAACCTGCACTTCTGATGACGTATAGCCGAGATAAATCACGTTGAACGTCGTGTACATGGAAGACATCAGCACGTACAATCCGATCAGGAAGAAGGGAATGGCGATTGTACCGTAAGAGACGCCCTTTGTCGTCAACGAGACAAAATGCCTTGAGTACAAAACGTTCACCAGCGCATTCGCGACAATTGTAAGGCATAGGAGCAGATAATAGACGTCGTAATCATCCGGCTTACGAACAAAAACGAACACGGCTGCCATATACAGCACCTTGATGAGTACCGAGCGCACAGTAATGTACCGGAAACTCTCCAGGCCCTTGAACAGCCACTCCATGCACAGGAAATTGGCAAGGAGTCGGAGGACGCCAATGCCCATCAGTTCCTTGTGGACGGCCAGGGCGGGCACCAGGAAGATGGCGGCAGCCAGCACGACGGCGGCCAGCAGCGAAGTCGCCGCATTGAGGGAAATGAGACCTGAGAAGACACGATTCAAATGAAGACGGTCGCTCTTTGCAGCGGCGATTTCGCGGACGCCAACTGTGGCGATACCCATCATCGAAAACATGATGAAATAGTTTACGATGCCGTCTACATAATTGCAGATACCGATATTCGCCACCCCCAATACCCTGGACACGTAGGGATACGTGATCAAGGGGAACACGTAATTGGCGACCGTCAACAGGGCGCTGTAGAAGAAATTCTTCTTCAGGTTGGGCATTATCTTCCCTTGTACATCTCCTCGTAATACTTCTGATACTCCCCGCTCGTTACGTTGTCCAGCCAGTCCTGGTTCTCGAGATACCACTGGATGGTCTTCTCGATGCCTTCCTCGAACTGCAATGAAGGCTCCCAGCCCAGTT
>CAMJRT010000282.1 GCA_946408295.1 uncultured Bacteroidales bacterium | reverse complement strand
GCAGTAGGCGCTTTCGTTGGGCAGGCTGTAGTCCTGGGTAAAACCTTCGTTGGCAGAAGTCTGTCCGATGCCGCCCGTGATATACATATTGCGGAAGACCACATCATCCCAGAGACTGTCCAGCGCTTCCATGTAGCCGTCAGCCTGCTTGTAGGAGGCTACGTCCGCCATCCCGCAGTACAGATACATTGCCCGCACGGCGTGCCCGGCGATGCTTCTCATCTGCGAGACGGGGCAATCCTCCTGATAATACGCGGTATCTTCATAGGTCCCGTACCCATGGCCGCGCTCTTCCAGCAACCAGTGGGCGAAATCCAGGTATTTTTGTTCTCCCGTAGTCTCGTACAGTTTGACAAGTGCCAGTTCCACTTCTTCGTGCCCGGGAACCCAATGGCGTTTTCCGGGGCCGAAAACCGCCATCATATGATCTGCAAAACGGCACGATACATCCAGCAATTTGCGCTTGCCCGTCGCCTTGTAATAGGCGACCCCCGCCTCGAACAGATGACCGGCGCAGTACATCTCGTGCCGCATCATATTCGTCCAGCGTTCTTCCTGAGGGGTGAGAGCGAAGTAGGTATTGAGATAGCCGTCCTCTTCCTGAGCCGCCGCCATCTTGTCTATCCACTCATCGCATTTGGCCTCGAGAGCGGGATCGGGGTTGTTGATCAACGAAAAGGCAAAGCCTTCCAGGGCTTTATAAACATCGGAATCGTCGTAATAAATGCCAGAATGGGCGCCTTCTTTCGTGGCGGCGTTGACAAAGTTCTGCATCCGTCCCGTCCGGTTTTCAATCTGGTCTATGCACACGGCCATCGTGGTCTGTCTGTGGCGTTCCAGCACGGGAGACCAGAAACCTTCTTCTATTTTCACCCGGGAAAAATCGACGGGTGAGACGGTCTGTTCCTGCCGGGAGGCCGTACAGGCGCACGCACACAATCCGGCGAGAAACAACAGGGATGTTTTAACTTTTTTCATAGGAATCTAATTTATAAGTATTGTTCGTTATTATTCATAAATGACAGCCCGTGTGATGTCGATGGATGCACATTTGTCCGGATTCAGCCAGCGCAGGGAAAGTGTGTGGTCACCCTGTTCGAAATCATATTTGTAAAAAATCTCCTGACGGCGCTTGTTGGTGTCTGCAGGCAATTCTATCAACTCCAGGACTTTTCCATCTACGGTCGCTTCGATTTTTGCGATGTAGTTATTGTCTTTACAATACATAAGATGACATACCGCCAATCCTTTCCCGTTGAACGTGATGTCCCCGACATTTCCGAGCGCTTTTTTGATGGTGCGGACCTCTTTGGGCCAGAGATTCTCGAAGGACTGTTCCAGGCGGACGGCTTGGGGAGCGGTGTAAAGGATGGTCACATCCTCTTCTCCCACCTTTCCGCCGTTGAGCGCGACAACCTGCAGCGCCTGCTCGAAGGACATTCGGTAAACATCATTCAACGAGATGTCGGTGTATTTGAATTTGATGTCTTCCGACTCGGACATTCCCGCCATCCATTTCTGCGGGATGTGGCTGTAGCCAAGCAGGGTACCCAGAATGCCTCCCGCCGTAGACGGATTGCAATCTGAATCCTGGCCGCAGCGGGTGGAGATGTCAATGGTCTTGTCAAAGTCACCTTCGCCATACAACAGTCCGATAAGCACATAAGCGCTGTTGATCAACGCGTCGATGTCGAAGTCTATCTCGATTGCTCTCGGACAGCCTATGTCGTAACTCCACTTTTTCTGGCACAGTGCCCAGGCGATCTCCCAATTGTCGGGATAACGCTCGTGCCAGGAAATGACATCCGACATACATTGATAATATTTGCTGCCTTCCGGGATGGTCTTGAGGGCCTCCTTGACGACATAGTTGATGTCGTCGCTGATGAAGGCCAATGAGTACATGGCAGCGACATAGACGCCGCCGTACCAACCGTCACCGTAGCACATCATATGTCCGATCTCATCCGTATAATAGGTTGCGGCATTGGGCATGCCGGGGGCCATCAGGCCGGCGTAATCGGCCTCTATCTGGAAGTCGATGTCGTCTGCATGAGGGTTGTTGCGCCAATCTCCGGATGCGGGCGGCATGATTCCGTACATGATGTTGTAGCGGGCCTGCTGGTTCGCCTCGCACAAAGGATATTCGGCGTAGGTAAACGCCTTTGCAAATTCATCAATCGGAGCGTCGAGTCCCTTTTTGTCGAAGACATCCACAAAAGTAAGGTTCATGTAGATGTCGTCATAAAGACCGGGGCAGTTCAGCATCGTGTTTTTCAGATAACCATCGTACCAAGGGATGGCGATGTGGTCATTCATCATGGTTCCGCAGTAAACAAACTCCGTGGGGTAGCCATACGTACATCCGATGGCCTTTCCAGCCCATCCTCCTTTGATCTTGTCCATCAGGATATCTTTTGACAGCGTATATTCCTTGCTGTCGGAGTGGTTTTGACAAGCGTTCGTGACGGCAATGGCCATCAATACAAAAAGCAATGCTACTGTTCGTTTCATAGGGGTCAAAAATCAATGATTTTAATTACACGGTGCAATATAACAAAAAATTTTCCGCAAAAGCCGTTATTAAATCAATTTATAAAGAAGATGGGCGTTATGGCGCTATTTAGTAAAAATCTTTATTATCTAACAAAAGGCAAAAACCTCTACAATATTTTGTTATTTAGAATGTTAGTTGATGTTGCCCCCCCCTCCCAAATAAAAAATTTTATTTTTATGCTATGAATGATATTTTTTTGTCATAGATTCGCGGTTACTATGAGACG
>CAMJRT010000281.1 GCA_946408295.1 uncultured Bacteroidales bacterium | reverse complement strand
CCCGCCTTGCGTTTGAACGAACGGTTGAAGTCGCACTCGGCTTTGATATAGTCGTTCTTGTTCCTGTCCGCCGGCAAGGCCATAAACAGCCAGTCACTGTCGGAAGTCAGCATCTCTATATGGTATGGACCGTTGGAATAGACCGGAATGTTGATGATACCGCCATCGGCTTCCGTCACAAATTCCTTGACGGCGGCCCCGAGTTTGACCAGCGCCACTTCTTCGCCTTCCCGTTTCAGGCAGGAAGACACGAAAAGGAACAGCAGGCCGGCGAGGGCGGGAATGAGAATGTGGGACAATCGCTTCATTTTTTTATCTTTTAATTATAACGTACGGTAATCGTACCGATACGGACCTGGCTGTTGGCTGCGCTCTGTCCGGAAGTCAACACGCCCTGCTCGATGCCGAGCGCATCCTGCCAGGTGGTGGGACTGGTCGAAGGCGCCTTGTCCGTGACCGTGTCCGCAACCTGCAGGCGGACGACCACATTGGCCTGGCCGAAACAGGCAGAAGGCAGTTTGACCAGATGCTCCGTGAAACCCGGGGTAGCATCCTGGGAGGTGGATCCGGACCCGCTTCCCCACCACACGATGGAGCGTTTCTTCAGGATGTCCACCGAGGGAACCCTGGAGAATGTCGTCCCATTGTCGACAGAATAGAGCACGCGCCAGTGTGCCGGTCCGAAAATGGATGTCGCATCCATCGACCCGTGCCCCCAGACGATGCCGAAAACGAGATTGGAGCCGCTCAGGCCGGAAGTGGAGAACTTGATGTCGAAATACTTGCCTTCGCCGGCCGAAAAGTCCCACCATTGCTGTTTGAGACAGATAGCCGCCTTGGAGACAAGACCTTTGAGATTGCTGGAGGAATTGCCGTTGGCCTCATTCGCGGATTTCGGCATATAGGGATTGTTGAAGTCGGAGACAAATTCGGTGCCGGCGGCGTATTTGTTGAAAGTACCGTGTCCCTTGTCCGGCGTAATCTTGGGTGAGAAGTCGTTCCACGTCCACTCGCAAATGGTATTGGAGAAGGGCTGGGCGTTCAACTGGATTTCCTCGAGGGTCATCGCACGGATTTGGTACTTACCCAGATTGCCCCAGCGGACGGTAACGACGTCGTCCGCGACAATCACACCGGAAAGGGTTCCTGAGCCTTGCGGGACACAGGAGCCCCATACGATGTTACGGCCGGTACGGCGCCAGGGAACGGCGGCGTTGGTCAGCATAAAGATGGCATCTCCCTTGTCATCGCTGCACAACAGCGGAGCGACATCCCAGCGGGGCGATGCCGTGCCGGAGGGATTCAGTTCGTCGGCCAACGCATATCCTTCGGAGGCGTTGGTAAAAGCGCCGTCCTTGCACATTATTTCTACCGGGGCAAGAGAAACATAGGTATAGATATCGTTGTCGGTAAGTTGGGCGACGCTGCGCTGTTTGACGGGAACGGAGGCGGAAGTTCCCGCTTCCAGCCATTCGACCTTGGCTGCCGTCAGATTCTTCACCGTAAAACGCACGGGGTTGTCTTCGCGCACGAGGATGCTTCCGTTGAGATTGACGAGCACTTTGGACCAGCGGGGCTGCGTATTCTGGTCGGCGGCGGTAAATTTCAGTTGCACGCCGAAGTTGCCGTCCAGACTCTCCAGATAGGCCGTCCGGTCATTTTCACTGCGGTCGAAAGCGTACTGACCGGTCTGGGGGCTGGAGCAGACATTCTTGCTGTCGGGATCGCTGATAATCCAGCCTTCGATGTAATCGTTGCGGGTGATGAGGCCCGGCGTCAATTCGCGCAACTCGGAGAAAGTAATCACCTTGTCTGCGGACTGAGTCAGCGAGTAGGTGGCGCCGGCGGAAAAACCGTCTTTGTCATAGGCGACGGTAATCTGCGCGCTGCGGGCAGACAATCCCGCATTTTCATCCACGGTGAACACCAAGCCGGACTCATCCAATGCGGCCTCGCTCACCCAGTCGCTGTCCGAAGTCACCCTCGTTTCCGGGGAAGACCAGATGTTATTGACAGTAGCAGGTACGGAATAACAGCTGTTGTTGGCATAGTAACTGCCGCTCGTGGAAGATAGCGTGAAGGATGGATCCAGTTTGCTCTGGACAAGGGACACGACAGTACGGGTCTCCGCACCGGAGGCATCCTTGACATAATAGACAACATCGGCCACGCGGTCTTCTCCCGACGCATTGTCATCCACCGTGAAGGTCACGTTCTCTCCGGACACGGAATAGGACCTGACCCAGGCTCCCTCCGCCGGCTCGCCGATTTCAGCGGTCGACGTCGGGTAGCCCTGTGCATCATAATAGACGGCACGGGCCTTTATTTCTTCCAGACAGAAGGTCAGGTTGGTCGTCATCGGAATGGTGTAAGAGGTACCCTGCCGGGGCAGAACCACCCGGGAGTTATCAAAGGTGATATCGGGCGAGGTGATGGCTCCGGCCTGGACGATGTGAATGGCCTCCGTTTTTCCATCAGCCTCCAAGATGACATTTATACCGCGTTTAATGCCATAGTTTGTCGAATAATGGAGAACGAAATCGCCCAAACCTTCTCCGGAAAGTTTATCCAGGGCTGCCCACTCCACCGCCTTTTCCAAACGGACGGTCCAGGGTCCGTTGGAATAGACCATAATATGGGTAGACCCGGCTGTGCTCTTTATCTCGAGCATCCGGGACGATACCGCAAGGTCGTTCACCACGGTATATTCCTTCTGGCAGGAAAAGAGGAGCGGCAAAACGAGAAGCGGCAAAAACAAATTACGCAGTATCTTCATCATTATCGGG
>CAMJRT010000280.1 GCA_946408295.1 uncultured Bacteroidales bacterium | reverse complement strand
TATTTGGGGTCTCCGGGCTTGGTGTTGACACGGCCGACGCTGGTCATATACGGGACCCCTTCTTTCAACAGACCGGCGGCGTTGAAGTCCGAGTTTTTATAGGTTCCCTCGTACAGATAGCCATACATCATGCCCGAAGGCTTTCCCACTTGCGTGATATAGGGATACTGGCTGTTGAACTGCGAATCCCAGGAGACACTGCGAAGCAGGGAATACTGGTTGTCGGTGAGCGCAGTCACCTTGTTGCGGTTCATCGCCATATTCACATTGATGCTCCATTCCCAATCGCGGGTCCGAATCGGAACGACTTCCAGGGTGAGTTCCAAGCCCTTGTTCTCCATCGAGCCGACATTCAACATTTCCGTAATGAAACCGGAAGAAGCCGGGATAGTGGCCTGCAGCAGCAGGTTGTAGGTGTTTTTCAGATAGATGTCTCCGGTAAACTTGATCCGGTTGTCCAGAAACGCCAGATCCAGGCCCAGGTCGTACTGCGAGGTGGTTTCCCACTTCAGATTGTCGTTGGCCATATTGGCCGGGAAATAACCTGCAATGCTCTTTCCGTCGAACACGTAGTCAAACGACTCGGGGTTTCCGGGAAGCGTCGTAATTTGGGAATAAAAATCGTACGGCGTCGAGGTTCGGTTGTTGCCGGTAAGACCCCAGGAGAAACGGAGTTTTCCGTTGCTGAGCCAGGAACACTTCTTCAGAAAATCCTCCCGGTTGAAGTTCCACGCCAGCGAAGCCGACGGGAAATAGCCCACCCGGTTGTGTTTCGGGAATTTGGAGGAAGCATCCGCGCGGAAAGACGCGGTGAGGTAATACTTATATTTATAGTTGTAATTGACGCGGAAGGCACCGGACATCAGCCGCCAGTTGTACTCGAAAGGCGTGACCGTCTGGTATTCTCCCGTGTGCAGGCCTTTCAGCCCCAGGGCCTCAGTGGTCATACGGGTCGCGCTGGTTCCGTAATAATCATATTTCTGCCCCTGCATCGAGAAGATGCCGGTGAGCATAAGGTGATGCGCCCGATTGAAAGTCTTGTTCCAAGTTAGCACGTAATCGTTGAGCCAGGAACGGGTGTCGTACCAGTAGATAAAACCGTTGATGCCCTTTCCGGAAGGGGAACCCTCGTAACCGGAATAGGTCTCCGTGCCGTTGAACGCCTCATTGCGGCGTTTCTGCATCGTGTAGCCTCCGGAAATCTTGAGTTTGAGTTCGGGGAGAATCTGCCATACCAGAGAGGCGTTGGCCGTGAGATAATCCTGCAGATTCCGCTTGTACTCGTTCCGCACCGTCTTGGCCGGATTGAAGCGATAGTCGTTGGAAGAAGCCACGTCCGTGTCAATCAAGCCGTCGGCCCAATCGTCATCCCCCTCCCCAGCATATTTCAGGGGACGGGACGGACGATAGCCCCATACGGAATACATCAGCCAGCCCGAAGCCGAAGAACTCTGCTGGGCGGCCGTAGGGTTGGTCCCGGACGTGACGCTGTGGGAATAATTGACCTGCAGGCTGAGTTCCAACTTGCTGGTAATCTTCTGCGTGAGATTCACTTTCCCCTGGTAGCGGCTGAAGTTGGAATTGACGATGATGCCGTCCTGGCTCAAGGCCGAGAAAGAGGCGTTGTAGATGGTGCCGCTGTCCTTGTTTCCACCGGAAACCGACAGGTTGTAGTTCTGCACCAAAGCCGTACGGTAGATGCGGTCCTGCCAGTCAATGCCCTGCACATTGCGATAGTCTTCCAGGGTATAGCCGTCCAGGTAAGAATTGAAGCCGCCGGTAGCCTGGGAGTAGTCTGTCTGCAGGCGGACAAACTCGTAGGTGTCCATCAACTTGACCTTGTTGGCGATGGTATTGCCGGTAAAGGTAGCCGAGAAATTGACGACCGGCTTTCCGACAGCGCCCCGTTTGGTGGTGATGACCACCACGCCGTTGGCGCCCCGGGCTCCGTAGATTGCTGTGGCGGAAGCATCTTTGAGGATGTCGATGGTCTCGATGTCGGCCGAATTCAGGGCGGTAGCCATGGAACTCTCGGACGGGAACCCGTCGATGATATAGAGCGGCTCGCTGGACTGCGTGAGCGAGTTGTTGCCACGAATGACGATTTCCGCGCCCTGGCCCACGGCTCCGTCCGAGGTGGAGACGACCACGCCGGCCACGCGGCCGGTCAGCGCCTGGTCAAAGGTGGTGACAGGCGCTTTTACGATGGCGTCCATATCCACCGACGAAACCGATCCCGTGAGGTCGCGCTTGGCGACGGAGGTGTAACCGTCCGTCACCACCTGTGCGGCATCCAAGGTAAGGTCGTCATTCTGCAGGACCACATTGATGACCTTGCGTCCGCCGACGGGCTCCTGCGCATCTTGGTAGCCCAGGCAGGAGATGACCAGCGTGGCCTTGGCCGGAACGCTGATTGTGTAATTGCCGTCAGCGTCCGTCACCGTGCCGTTCGAGGTCTTGTCGGCCTGGTAGACCGTGGCGGCAATCACGCCCTCTCCGTCGCTGTCGGTGACCCGTCCTTTCACGCTCACATTCTGCGCTGTGGCGGAAAAGGACAGAAGCGCCAGCATAGCCGGGAAAAGGAACTTCTTGCTGAAAAACATCATATCGAAGGTTTTAATCTAAATTCTACTGGATGCCCGTGACGGCAGGTTACGCGGATAACGGTACTGTCGCCTTCTCGCGAGAGTTGGACGGCCGTCCCGAACACGGAATCTTCATAAGGGCTCGCCAGGTCCCAGGCGCCTTTCAACCGGACAATCCGCTGCAGCGGCTGGCTGGGCTGAGG
>CAMJRT010000279.1 GCA_946408295.1 uncultured Bacteroidales bacterium | reverse complement strand
AGGTCGTGGCGTCGTAGGACTTGATGGTCGGAGGCATGAACAAGGCCGTCGCCATGATCGGGTACTGGGTGCCGTACAGACCTTGGACATATTCGTTGGCGTTGGAAGCCGACATGTTGTCCTGGTCGCTGTGGGAATAGACGATGCCCGTACGCAGTTTGACGAAAGCGATGTCGAGGGTGTTGTTGACACGGGCGGTGAAGCGGTCGAAGTTGGGACCGGCACCGACCAGCGTACCTTTCTGGCTGAAGTAGTCGAGGGCGACATTGAAGGTGTTGTTCTCGCCGCCGCCGGAGAGGTTGATGTTGTGGTTGTGGCGGATGCCCGGCTTGAACATCTCCTTGAACCAGTCGGTGTTGTTGGCGGAAGGCTCGAGGTAGGAGGAACTTCCGACGACATAGCCGGCGGGAACCTTGTCGCCCAGGCTGCTGTTGGCGTAGGACTGGCGGATGTAGTCGCCGTACTCGGCGGAGTTCATCACGTCATAGACCCCCTTGCGGATGATGTCCACGCCGGCATAGCCCCGGTACTCGACTTTGACCCGCTGGTTTTTCTTGCCGCTTTTGGTGGTGATGATGACCACGCCGTTGGCGGCCCGGGAGCCGTAGATGGCGGCTGCGGAAGCGTCCTTGAGCACCTGGATGGTCTCAATGTCGTTCGGGGAGAAGTCACGGATGGACGTACCCATCGGCACGCCGTCGATAACATACAGCGGGCTCGTGTCACCGAAACTGCCGATACCTCGGATGCGGACGGCGGGGTCGGCGCCCGGCTGGCCGTCGGAGGTAATCTGCACGCCGGCAATCTTACCTTCGAGCATCGTGGAAATGTTGGAGTTGGAGACTTTCTTGAGTTCGTCCGCGTCCACGATGGCGACCGAACCGGTCAGGTCCACTTTCTTCTGGGAACCGTAACCCACGACCACGACCTGGTCGAGCAGGTTGTTTTCGGTCTTCATCGTGAGGGTGCCGAGTTTACCGTTGGCGGGAACCGTGACTTCGAGGGTCTCGAAGCCGACGGAGATGAACTCCAGGACGGCTCCGGCTGGAGCGCTCATCGAGAAGTTGCCGTCCAGGTCGGCGGAAGTACCGGTCGTCGTGCCTTTGATGACGACACCGACGCCGATCATCGGCTCGCCGTTCTCATCGACGACGGTACCGGTGGCGGTCACATTGCCCTGGGCCCAGGCGGAGAGGGCCCCCTGTCCGGGGAACATCGCCGGTGCCATGGCAAGCAGGCCGCAGAGTGCGAATATGGATAGTGTGTGTTTCATATTTTTACGGGCTTAAGTTTATTTGACAACAAGGTAGCAGTGGTCCACCGTGAGACAGAAACCGATGTCGCTGTAGTCGGCGGGACGGATCGTGTACTCCTGGAAATGGGTGTCCCCGTTGGGCCAGGTGATATCGAAGCGGACCTTGACACCGCCGTCGGTATCGGAGCCGTTGTTGGTGACGGTCAGTTTGTAGAGGGAGTAGTCGATCATCTTTTTGAGGAGATCCCAGTTCCAGTCGGAAGATTTGTCGGCGTCGGCAATCTTCTGGTTCTCGTAGTCTCCGTTGAGCCAGCCAAAGTTGTCCATACGGCAGATGGCATACTCTGTTTCGCCTTCGGCCAGAGTCGTCTTGCGGATAATGACGGAAGGAGAGTGATAGAATTCTCCGCCGGCGCTGTAGGAGGCAAATTCGATGGATTTGCTCTCACCGGAGGGGACCGCGACAAAGGTGCCCTGGGCGGAAAGGAAGGCGCTGCTGAGGTCGGACAGACCCACATCTTCGGTACCTTTCACCAAGGTGATGCTCTGCGAGCAGGTCTTGGCCTCGCTGCCGGGCTGGTAGGTGAAGGTGATGTCCTGGGCTCCTTCCTTGAGTTCGATGGGGGAGATGCTCAGGGAAGGGTCGTTCAGCGCGACGGCGGCTTTGCTGCCGCTACCGAAAGTGGCTTCCAGGGCCAGTCCGTAGGTCTGGAGTTCCAGCGCCGTGTTGTTCAGATAATAATAAGTGGTGTAGGTGAGAGGGGAACTGACCTCGAAGTCGGTCAGATTGGCGACGAGTTCGACCGTGTAGGCGCCTGCGGCCGCTTTGGAGGCAGTCTGGCCTTTCTTGGTCTTGGAGTAGGTGACGACGACAATCTTGGTGCCAGGCGTCGTGATGTCCGGGATGATGATGTTGAGGTCTTCCTTCGGGACGTTTATGGAAGAGCCGTCCTCGAAGGAAACGGTGGCGGTGGCATCGCCCCAGAAATCCTTGGTCTCGGCATCGAAGGCGATGGCGGTCGGATGATCCGTGACGGTCACCTTGGCCGGCTCGGCATCGGGGATGACCGGATAGTCGGAGGCCATGATGTAGGCAAGGGTCATATTCTGGTGCGAGTGGTCCGCTATCATATAGGCGTTGATGTCATTCACGAAGGAGACGGGGTGGTTGTAGGTCTCGCCATAGACGGTCCCGTCTGTGGCTGTGGCCTCAGCCGTGACATACGCTGTTCCTTCGCTGGCGTGGTCAAGGGTGAGCGTGACCTTGGCTCCGTTCAATTTCTCACGGAAATCCGCCCAGTCCCAGGTGATTTCGGCCATCGTCTTGCCGTTTTTCTTCGAAACGATGCGGTCGCCGCTGTACACGTCTGTACCGATGGAGGGATCCTGTGCGCCGCCCCAGCCGTAGTTGTCGGCACGCAGGACGAAATATTCCGCGTATCCGTCGGCCCCCCGGCTGAAGGGAGTGGTGACGCAGACGTTCCAGTTGTGGAAGTTCTCGACGCCGGTTCCGTAATTCTCGAACTGGAGGACCA
>CAMJRT010000278.1 GCA_946408295.1 uncultured Bacteroidales bacterium | reverse complement strand
AGGTCAGATTGGTATGATCCGGGGTGAGCGTCGGCGTGGGGGACGGCGTCGGAGATGAAATCCCAGGAATAGGTGAAGGGGGCGGCCACCATCAGGACCATTTCGCCGTAGCGGTTGAAGACCGGGGCGGACAGCACGGTATATCGGATGCCTTCAAAGTTCTTTTCGTTCCGGCAGAAACGGCGATGGAGGAAGCAGATGTCGTAATAGGCCTTGTCGTCCATCCGCGAGGAGAGGCGCATCTCGTCGTACAGGTTGGGAATGGTAGTCATAAACAGGCTCCCGGAAGGGGTGAACAAGGACAGGTCGCTTTTGCTCATTTTGGCGGTTTCGGCGAGCGCATCCTTGAAACGGACTGTCTGCAATTCGTTGACGGAAGAGATGTTCGCACATTCTTTTTCCAGCATCGTCTGCACGGTGCTGATGCGGTCGCTGTAGTTCTTTTCCTGTTCCTCTCTCCCGGCATCCAGCACGAAGCGCAGGCTGATGAATACGATGCAGGCCAGCGAAGCGGCGATTCCCAGCAGGACGGTGCGTCCGATGCGGCGGGTGAGGCTGTTGGTCTTGCGGTTCTTGCGAGCCTGGGAGCGGACGGGGATGAGCAGGGTGACCAGTATGACAATCATCCGGAGCAGGATGCTGCTGGCCAGCGACAGGAAGTCCACCTGCTTGCGCGAGATGACGATGGTTTCTCCCGGTCCGGTATGATTGAAGAAATGGATCCAGCCGTCCAACCGGAGGATGTTTTTTCCCTCTTTCCCGTAGGGCTCATACTTGTTTTCCATCGTCGTGGCATAGGGAAAAGTGCCTTTGTAGAACATCAGGTGGCCGTCCAGATACTTGGCGTACGAGTAGACTTCGGGGGTATAGACGGCTGAGGCCTCCAGCGGGGAGGCGAGGCTGCGGAAACTGCGGTTCTCGCGTCCGGAGGCGGATTCGACCCCGATGGCTATGTTCTTGCCGCCGGGATAACTCAACAGCGCCCAATAATGTAAAATGCCGCTTTCGTCGCTTTCCCAGTGAAACATCGAGCCGGGAGCGATGGCTTCGCTCGAAAGAATGCGCCGGGCCAGCGGAATCAGTTCCTTGTCTTTGCGGTCGAACAGGGTGATGAGGGTGCGGTAATTGCGGGGGATGTTGTTGAGGTAATTGTCGGTCAGGTGGCTGCGGATCAGGTCTTCATCGCTGTTCGTGCCGGAAAGGGAGTTCAGCCAGGCGTCGGAGGCGATGGCTTTTTCGATGGAACGAAGTTGCATTTCTAGCATCATATCCCTACCCATAGACAGCCGTTCCGCCCACATTTGCGTGCGTTTCTGTTCTTTGTCCATCCCGATGACGGCGATAGCGATGGACATCGTGACGGACAGGAAAAAGGCGATGAGGATGCTGTATTTGATGTTCAGGCGGGGTACGTGAATGGGAATCCCGTCCAGCAGGTCGTGCCCGAACAGGATGAACACCATCAGCGCGGCGAACAACATCGTATAGACCAATATGGTGAAGATGCGTATGCCCATTCCGGCACTGCTCTGGTTGAGATACACGGGCGTGCTGGAATTCTCCAGGAAGTTGAGGCCGCTGACAAGGGTGTACAGGCCCAGCCCGATGATGCAGACGGTCAGAAAAGTTCCCGTGAACAACAGGCGTTTGCGCCGGTTTCCCCTCGGATCGAGGGTCCAGTCGATCATTTTTTTGCGGTGGGGATAAATGCAGAGTGCCAACAGGAACATATAGATGTTTTGCAGCATCAGGTTTCCATAGGAAGACCAGACGGGGCCGCCGGCGTACAACTGGGCGGAGAACAAATCATTGTCCAACTTGCCGCCCCAGAAGCGTGCGACAAAAAAGCAGACGGTCAGGGCGAGAATGGTGAAGATGAGCAGCCGGTGTCCCGGGCGTTTCCAGAGCAGGAGTACGAAAAACAGGGACAGAAAAGCCAGTCCCATCCATTTCCCGGGGAAGTCGGCCAGATGTTCCAGGCTGTCTTGCGGGCGGCTTCCGATGAAAAACAAGGCCCGTCCGTCGTAGGTGACGGGGCTTCCGATTTCCTGGGGAATGTCGGAAAGAAAGCAGTTGCCGGGCAGGTGCAGGCGCGGGGAAACCTTGTGCTTGCCCGATTCGTTGCGTGCATCGCAAATATACAGGGCTTCGAGACGGGTGACTCCTTTGCGGGTGTTGACGATACGGGCCAGATACCATTTTGAGCCCAGGGTGGTGAAACGGAAATGTTCGTTCAGCCCGCTGATGGGCATCCGTCCGTAATGTCGTGGGGTGAGCCGCGGGCCCTTGTCCGTTCCGGAGGGGGTGAGCGCCGTTTCAAGGTTGTCGTTAATCAGGGGTAGGGGATGCTTCCAATAGACCAGCGAATCGTTTTCATAGCGATAGAGGGTCATATCCTCCGGCAATTCCCCGACCGGCCCGTCGGCCTGTCCCCACGCTTCCAGTTCGCGCAAGGCGCCGCTAATCCGCTGCGTAACGCGCTCTGACACGATGGCGATGTCCTGCGCCCGCTGCTCTTCCAGGATGGAGAAGGCGAAAAAAACGGCGGAAGTGGCCAGGACGATGAGCGGAAGAAAAATGGAACGCATTTTGCAAAATGTTCATTCACTTGCAAAATTAAGAATATGACTCTATATTTGCAAACAAATTATCATCATTTCTTGTTGCGGAAAGTTTTATATCTGTTGCCTGTGCTCCTGCTCGGCGGTGGCTGCCCCTTGTTCGGGCAGGTCAATGCCGATGCGGTTTTCGTTCCGATTTCCAAATATATATATGAGGGAGATGCGGAGAAATTGTCG
>CAMJRT010000277.1 GCA_946408295.1 uncultured Bacteroidales bacterium | reverse complement strand
TCTTGGCCGTGGAAAAGACGCCGATATGGTCGGTGAGCGGATGGGAATAACGCAGGCCCCGGCCGCCGTTGGCCCGCAGCACCAGCCCCTCGACAGGCTCGTATTTCAGCGTCACGCGGAGCGAAAGTTTGAAGCCCTTGCCCGCATACCAGTCGGCGTGCAAACCGGCGATGGCCGTGAATTTCTCTTCAAGATGGAAGGTGTATTCCCCGAATGCGCCGGCCGTCCCCAGACGGCTGTTCTCGAAGGGAACGGTCGCTGCCCGCAGTTGCGAAAAATCATCATAGAAGCCCGTCAGCCCGAGGGTGAAATGGTGCATTTCGGACATCTGGTTCTGATAGAGCTGATTGAGGAAGGCGGAACCTTGCATCGGTGCGAATAACACATTGCCGAACCAGGCGTCCATCCGCTGCCAGGTACCATCCGCCACGACGGCGATATTTTGGCTGTTGTCCTCATTCAAGGGAATGCCCACTTTCAGATAGCCGTTCAGATAGGTATTGGTGATATCCGTGCCCCATTTGTCCCCGGGCTTCCACCCGGAACCCTTCCGATAGGCAGGCTGACCGTTCGCGCCGATTTCCCCGCCCCGGCTGCGGTGGTGCAACGCCTTGACGCCGAAACGCACCTGCATCCCGTCGGGGGCATAATAGAGCCAGCGGTTCGAGAGGCTGAACATCGACTGCAAAGGATCGTCCATAAAGAAATCCTTGTTGTGGTCCATACTGTAAAAGTTGCCGGAAGCGTGGCCCAGGATCGCCGTACTCCAGTAGTCGTTCAACTGCAACGAGGAAGCGATATTCAGATCCGCCTTGGTGTCGCTCATCACGGAAGCGTTGACAAACAGCGGTTTTTCGTCCGTAGGTTTGCGGTGCTCCATATTGATCAGGCCCGTGATGCCCTCAAGGCCGTTGATGACCGAGGACGCACCTTTGGCAATCTGGATGCTTTCCAGCCACTGGCCCGGAATGTAGGATAGACCGAAGGGAGCTCCGATGCCGCGCATAATGGGACGGTTTTCGTCCAGCATCTGGGTATAGATGCCGCTCAGTCCGAGCAAACGGATCTGGCGGGCGCCGGTGACCGCATCGCTGTAGCCCACCGTCACGCTGGCGGAATTTTCAAAACTTTCTGCGAGGTTGCAGCAAGCCATTTTGCAAAGACCGGAAGCGGAAATGACCTCCGTCCGCAGGTCCGAGCGTTTGGAAATAAAATTGCCGCCCGTCGCGCTGACGGTCGTGGCTTCGGCAAGCGAATCCGTCCGGTCACGGTAAAGACCTGTCGTATCAGGCATATCGCTCTGCCCAAACGACACGAATGTCGTCAGGAGAGCCGGCAAAATCAAAGCCGCACGAAGGGATGCCCTGAAAAAAATCATATCTTTACACCTTGTTTTAATCTGCAAATATACCAAAATTATTCGTACTTCTGCAGCACTGTCAGACAAATCAAGCATTATAACGATATGAGAAAATTTTTCAGAACCTTCTTTGCCGTCCTCTGCGGCAGCCTGGTCAGCGTACTGTTGCTCTTTTTCATCCTCCTGGGACTGGCGGGCAGCCTGCGCTCCCCTTCCGAGCCTGTCATGCCGGAGAAAGCCGTCCTGCATATCGATATGGCCGCCATCGAGTTGGCCGAGCAGACAGTCGACAACCCTCTGGCCGTCTTTTAGGGAGAAGAAGAAAGAAACAAAGTGGGAATTCTGGATGCCGTGAACGCCCTCAACGCCGCGGCGACCGACCCGCAGATCAGATTCGTTTATCTCAAACCCAACGCCACCTCGGCCGGCATCGCCCATATCGAAGAACTTCGCTGCGCCCGTTGCGAGACCCAAAGGGCGGCTCAGCCGCAGACCCCGTCAGCCATCTCGTGGAACGGGAGGAATTTATCGCCAACCGGATTTGCGTCAGCGACCCGCTCCACATCTCCACCGGACAATGCGTGCTGATTCCGGCCGATATGTCCGATTGCTTTCTGGTTCCACGTCAGAAGGACAGCATCCTCCTCGAAATCCGCATATCCCGGACGGAGGCTACAGATTACCGCGCATAACGCTCTTGGGGGTTATCAGGATGCCGAAACGAAGCATCGCCCAGGGCGGGACCGGCTCTCCTGCAAAATACGGCACGTGCTTGTCGGCTTCGATGACGGGTCCGTATTCGTCGATGCACTCGCGGAAAGCCTCGTCGTATCCATAGTGGAACTGAACGAACACGTAGGGATTGCCCGCCCGGCGCCCCCCGATGCGACGGCCTGCAGGACCAGACCGAAGTCGAAACTCCGGGCGTAACTCAGGAAGAGATAGTTCATACTGCGCGACCAGGCGTCGTCGCGGCCGTTGGAACGGTGCTCATAGCCCCAGAGCAAGGTCCGTTGCGGTTTCCCCTGCCCGTCGGCCCAGACCTTGCGGCCATAGAGCCCGGGGATATAGGTATTGTCGTAGAACGGGCTGGAACGGACTGGAATGGGCATAGAAATTCCAGAGGGAAATCTGTGTATAGGCAGCCAGCAGATCGATGCCGCTCCCGCCGATATTGCGCCAGATGGGAATCTCGAGGCTCAATTGGAACTTTACGTCCGCATTGTCCTTCGTGGGTTTCTCCGTCAACGGAACGCCCGTCGTCAAATACAGCGGACGAAACATCTCGATAAAGTGCGGCCGGTCCTGGGCTATCAGCGCCTGGACGGAAAGCAGCAACAACAAAACCGGGCAAAACAATATTTTCATCACGATTCGTTTTACCCGGCGAAGTTAGCAAAAACTTGGGAAATGGCCGCTACCGGGTATAAAAACGATATTCGGTCG
>CAMJRT010000276.1 GCA_946408295.1 uncultured Bacteroidales bacterium | reverse complement strand
AGGTCTGGCTGCGGAAGAAACTCGGCGCCGACGTCATCGCGCGTTGCCACGCCCTCGGCATCTCGCCCGCCAGTTATTTCCTCGGCGCCTCCCTCATCACGGTGAGCGGATTCTGCGGACAACAGAAAGTGTTTATGTGTACCGTGGCCAACGGCCGCAACGATATGCGCAGTTCCAACACCTTCGGTATGTTCGTCAACACCCTCGCGCTGAGCGGGGAAATCAAAGGGCAGAACGCCGCCGATTTCCTCAAAGAGACAGACGAGACCTTCTCCAAGGCCCTCTCCTACCAGAACTATCCGTTCGCCCGCCTGTCGTCGACCTACGACTTCCATCCGGCGGTGATGATGGCCTATCAGGTCGGACTGGTGGAGAAATATTGCATCAACGGAAAGGTGCTGGAAGACGAATTGCTGACCCAGGACACGCCGAAATTCCCCCTGAGCATCTTTATCGAAGGCACCGAAGAAGCGCCCGAAATCGCCCTGGCCTATGATGACAGCCTCTACAGCGAGCCGCTGGTCCAAAGTTTTGCCGACGCGCTGGAGACCGTCTCCCGGGGGCTGCTGAACGATGTGGCCATCACGGACATTCCGCTGGTCGACGGCGAACGTCTCCGCCAGTTGGACGGCTTCAACCATTACACACAGGAAGTGGACCTGAGCCAGACGGTGGTGTCGCTGTTCCGCCGACAGGCGAAACTGACGCCGGATGCGCCGGCCGTTCTCTTCGACGGGAAAACGCTCAGTTATCAGGAACTGGACCGCCTGACGGACTCCCTGGCCGCCAAGATTCAAAGTTTCGGCCTGAAAGAGGAAGAGGTGGTGTCGGTGCTCATCGGCCGCAATGCCTGGATGACCAAGGCTTCGCTGGCTGCGATGAAGGCCGGTTGCGCCTACCAGCCCCTCGACCCGTCCTATCCGGCGGAACGCCTCAACTTTATGATTCAGGATGCGGGTGCCAAACTCCTCATCGCCGACAGCGAATACCTGCCGTTGATGCAGGACTACAAAGGCCCGGTCCTGACCACGGAAGAGTTGGCCACGCTGCCCGACGCCCCCTGCACCGCTCCCGGTCCCAATCCGGAAAGCCTCTACATCTTATTATATACTTCCGGCTCGACCGGAAAGCCCAAAGGATGTATGCTGGAGCAGCGCAACCTGGTGAATTTCTGCGCCTGGTATCAGGATTATTACGGGCTGAAGGCAGGAGACCGCGTGGCTGCGTTCGCCAGTTACGGCTTCGACGCCAATATGATGGACCAGTACCCCGCCCTCACCTGCGGCGCCTGCGTCTGCATCATCCCGGAAGAGGTACGCCACGACCTCGGCGCCCTGGACCGCTTCATCACGGACAACGGCGTGACCCACAGTTTTATGACCACCCAGGTGGGCGTGATGTATGCCCGCAACTTCCCGGACAACCCTTCGCTGAAGCACCTGTCGGTCGGCGGCGAGAAACTCGTCTCGATGGCACCGCCTTCCTACGCTTACTACAATGGGTACGGCCCCACGGAATGTACCATTTTCTCCACGGTCTTCCGTGTGCTGGAGCGCGAGGAAAATATCCCCATCGGTCACCCCTTGAGCAATGTGCAGTTGTATGTGGTGGACCGCTGTATGCGCCGTCTGCCCGTCGGAGCGGCCGGAGAACTGCTCATCGGCGGCGCCGGCGTGGGCCGCGGCTACCTCAACAATCCCGAAAAGACGGCCGAGAGTTTCATCGACAATCCCTTCGAACCCGGTGTACGGATGTACCGTTCCGGTGACATCGTGCGGTATCGCGCCGACGGGAACATCGAGTTTGTCGGCCGCAAAGACCGTCAGGTGAAGATTCGCGGTTTCCGCATCGAACTCAAGGAGGTGGAAGCCGTGCTGCAGGAGGCGCCCGGCATCAAAGAAGTCACGGTACAGGCCTTCGACGCCCCTTCCGGCGGCAAATTCCTCGCCGCCTATGTGGTGATGAAAGAAGGCGCCCTCGACCCGAAAGCGGCGGGTGATTTCATCCGCGAGCGCAAACCGCCTTATATGGTTCCGGCCGCCTGGGTGCAACTCGACGCCATTCCGCTCAATGTCAACCAGAAGGTGGATGTCAAGGCGCTTCCGCCGGCAACCCCTTCCACGACCGACGAATATGTGGCTCCCGCCAACGAGACCGAAAAAGCCCTCTGCGATATCTTCGCCGAAGTGCTGGGGGTCGAAAAAGTCGGCGCCACGGAATCCTTCTTCGACCTGGGTGGTACCTCGCTGATGGTCACCAACGTGATGGTGAAGGCCGAGAAACAGGATTTGCACTTCGCCTATTCCGATGTATTCTCCCATCCTTCGGCCCGCTCGCTGGCGGCTTTCCTCCGGGGCGACCAGGAAGTGAAGGAAGAAGATGCCAACATCACCGATTACGACTATTCGGCCATTGACAAACTCCTGCAGGCGAACAACCTGGAGTCCTTCCTTCAGGGAACGCCCATCCGCTTGGGCAAGAACATCTTGCTTGCGGGCGCCACGGGATTCCTGGGCATCCACGTGCTCAAGGAACTGCTCGACACCACCGGGCCTGACACCACCATCTGGTGCCTGCTCCGCGGCAAGGGCGCCCTTACGCCGGAACGCCGCCTGAAAGAAATGCTCTTCTACTATTTCGACAAGAATTATAGCAGTTACTTCGGCCGGCGCATCCGAATCGTGGAAGGAGACATCACCGCTCCGGACAGTTTGGAGGCGCTGCCCAAGGACATCGATATGGTGTTCAACTGCGCCGCCAATGTCAAGCACTTCTCCAAAGGAACGGACATCGAGGACATCAACTACG
>CAMJRT010000275.1 GCA_946408295.1 uncultured Bacteroidales bacterium | reverse complement strand
TCTTCGTCGATATAGACATTCACGATGGCCAGTTTCTTTTTCGCAATGCTTTCGTTGAATCCTTTCATCGCTTTCAAATGCTCGATGATGTCCTTGCAGGCGTGGCAGCCCGGGTTGCTGAAGAAGAGCAAGGTCCAGTCTGCCTTGATGCTGTACAGGGTTCGTATGCGGCCGTTCTTGTCGGAAAAGGCAAAGTCGGCGGCTTTCGTG
Organism: uncultured Bacteroidales bacterium; assembly: GCA_946408295.1. The sequence goes on along the minus strand of CAMJRT010000275.1, from coordinate 2,600 downwards.
CCGATGCGGTTGAGCGAACAGTTGGCCGCTTGCTTGGCATATTGGGCCCGGTGCAACGAATCTTGCAGCGGACTTTCCGCCAGCCGTCTGCATAACGGAAGGTACATTTCTTCGTCCCGCAACGGGGAGTTGGGGTCGTACAGATAGCGGCAGGCGATGTCCACCGTTCCTTCGTAGATATTGGAACTGCTGTCCGCCTGTTCGCACAGGACCAGTCTGTCGTACAAAGAGCCGATGGCGCCCTCATACGAGCCCGGCCCCGCCTCCGTCATCACATACATCCAGTTGGCAAAGGCCTGTTCCAAGTCCTCCTTGGCCACCCCGCCGATGTAGAGCGAGTCACAGCGGAGATGGTGCAGGGAAGTATCCGCAAAGCGGTCCCAATAATGCCTGAGGGTGAAATCGCGGGCTCCTTCCTCATTCTGGGAAAGGACGGACGGGACGCTCACCAGCGGGAACGTGCGCGTCACCTTGGGCGCCGTTACCGGCCCTCCGCAGGACATCACGGCCCAGGCTATACCCAGTACAGGAAGCCACAATGCCTTCCTGCGATGCCGTGAAAAGCATCGCGACAACCTATCCATCAAAAGAAGCACCAGGGACATACGGCCAACATTTATCTAAATCGCACAAATTTAGTGAAAACTTTTGAAATGTCCTCCAGCCGGACGCCGGAATTATGTATTTGAACTGAAAAGGCCTATTTTTGGACCGAAATGGATGTTTTTTGAACCGTAAAGATAAATTTTGAGCCGTTTGGCTCAACTTTTCCACCCAAACCCGTACGATCGAAGACTGGAAAGCGCAAACGACCTGACCGCTGCCTCCGGGAACTTATAATTCAATACCAGTCATCTGCTTGATAAAGGCCGCATCCATCCCGGCAGTCTGCATCTTGCGGGCTGTCTCCAGCAGGGCATCGTCTCGTCCTCAAAGGTATGAATATGCCGGGAGAAAAGCAAAATTTATTTGCCTACACCAGTTCGCCCCTCCAAAGTGCGTGCAGAAAATCCAAAATGTAAAGGCATTCGATATCGCCCATCTTGCGATTGAAGCGGTCGGCGGAAACGAGGATTCTCCGGCATTCGGGATGTTCCTCGCCGAAGGCTTTGAGCCCTTTGAGGTGTTTGGGGAGGGCTTCGTCGGCGGATTTGATTTCCACGGAAAATATATGGATTTTAATAATTTCTGACAAATATTTTCGGCTTTATTGGTCGCTTTTGAGGATCATCCCCATCTTGGCCTCAGAGATATTGATGATGAAGTCGCCGATTTTTTCCAGTTCCGATACGAGGTCGATGTAATACACGCCGGTCGTGTATTGGTAGTGGTCGGTCTCCAGATTGGCGATGTGCTCTTCCCGCAGGTCATTGCGGCAGGTGTTGATGTCCCGTTCCGCTTCGACCGCCCGGGAAATATCCTTCAGGTCGGTATTGCGCAGGTTTTCAAGCATCACCTCGTAGGCCGTATTCACCAGGTCGGCCAGGTGGTTGATTTTGGCGAACATTTCTTCGTCGAACATCTTGCCGTGGTTGAACTTGCGCTGGAGCAGGCGGCCGATGGCGTCGCCCGAGTCGCCCAGCGATTCCATTTCCCCGATGATTTTATACATAATCTTGATGCGGTCGGCGGAAGATTCGCTGAGTTCTCCTTTGGACACCTCATTGAGATAGGTGGAAATCTCGTATTCTATGCGGTCGGTAATCTGCTCGTATTTGACGAGTTTTTCGTTGATTTTCTCAAATTTGTCCGGGTCCGTCTCGTTGATGGCCTCGCGGATATATTGGAAGTCCCGGTAGCAGATTTCTCCGAAATGAATGAGTTCCTGGTTGGCCTCATTGAGCGAAAGTTCGGCGGCGGCCAGCGGACCGGCGCTGATGTATTTGAGCCGGAACACTTCCTCTTCGTCGCCTTTGGGAGCGGGCACCATCCAAGTCACCGTCTTCTCGATCAAAGGAATGAACCAGATGAGAATGAAGGTGTTGATGATGTTGAACAAGGTGTGCAGGGTAGCCACGCAGTAAGGGAGACTCGCGACCAGAGCGGCCTTTGCCTCGGGGCTGTCCGAGAAATTCGACGTGACAGGATTGGGAAATCCGAAGAGCGTGACAATATTCCCGATCAGCGAAAGGAAAGGACCGAACAGGCAGAGCACCCAGATGACGCCGAATACATTGAACAACATATGGGCCCGGGCCGTCCTTTTGGCCGAAACATTCCCCACGGAAGCCGCGATGTTGGAAGTGATGGTCGTTCCAATATTCTCACCGAGCACCATCGCCGCCGCTATCGTAAAAGGAATCACGCCGGCCGACACCAAAAGCATCGTGATGGACATCGTGGCGGCGGAAGATTGCAGCATCAGGGTCATCAGCGCTCCGATGATCATAAAAAGCAGGATGGAACCGTAGCCCCAGCCCGTCAGCGGAGCAAGAAAACCGTGTACGGCCGGACTGGACAGGATGGGGTAAGCCGTGTCTTTCAGGGTGGACAGACCGAGGAAGAGCAAGGCGAAACCCATTATGAACTCACCCAGGTTGCGCTTCTTCTGCCCTTTGATGCTCAGCAGGATGAACGCGAAGAACATCAGCGGAATGGCA
>CAMJRT010000274.1 GCA_946408295.1 uncultured Bacteroidales bacterium | reverse complement strand
CGCCGGTACAGACTGGATTCGCTTTGCCTGCGGGCTGGAAACGACGGGCACGGGCGACGGCCCCCTGACTCTTTCCTACGACACCAACCGCAGCATCCCCCGCAGCATTGAACTGACGCTTTCACGCGGCAACAACAGCGCCCGTGTGCTGATTTGTCAGGAAGGGCTGCTGGACGGTGGCATTTCTCTTTCTGAGAAGAGCCTTTCCGTCACTCCGGACGGAGGGGAACTCCGCGTAAAAGTAAATACCCTCCGGAAGACGGATGATATCCGGCTGAGCCTGAGTGACGATGACAGTCCCGTCCAATGGATTTACAACCTGCGGATGGAAGACAATTTCCTGAAATTCTCCGTCCTTCCTGCCGGAGTGGAAACCCGCCATGCCCGCATCCATCTCGCCATCAAGGATACGGATGAGCAGGCATCCCTGCTGGTTTGCCAACTGCCCGCCGGCACGATTGCTGAAAAACTTGAAATCGCCGACCTGAAAACCATCCTTGCCGCCAATCCGGACTGGAGGGCCGACAGGCATTTCCTGCTGAGCGGCCAGGTTCTCAACGATTATAGGGAAGGGAACGGAGCGGAAAACCGTAACATCTCCCCAGATACGCCCGACCGGGAATGGAAATACCGGACCGTCTATCTGCAGGACAAGAACGGGACTGCCGGCATAAAATTCATTTTCGAGGAGCGCTGCGACGCACTCTTCTCTCCGGGAGATGCCGTCTGTCTGGACCTTTTCGGACTCGACCTCAATAATCTTCCTCTTTCCGCCGTCGTCTCGGCAAAAGACAGCATCGCGCCGGCGCCGCGCATCAAGACCATTGCCAGCCTCAGCGAAGACGACCTCCATACGCTGATAACCATCCCCAATGTAGAAATTCCCTATCGAAAAGGCCCTTATATGCCGATGGACATCCGCGATATCGGTCTGGTTACCGCCGTTCCTGTCCCGCTTTGCGATGGGGACGGAAGGCAGATTCCGATGATGATTAACGCCGACTGCACGTTCTCCCGCGACGGAGAGGCCCTGCCTAAGGGCTACGGAAGCGTCACGGGTGTGCTGGTTCGCGAGAACTGTGACAATTTTGAATGGGACACGACACTTGAAAACGAACAGGGCGGAAAGGGAATCAGCGCTGATTACAGAAACGCCTGCAGTTGGACAAAAAACGGTCCCGTCCGGCTCCAGATTCGTCCGATGAAAAAGAGCGACATTGCCCTTTCCAACGAGCGGGATATGCATACGGGCGAAAACGGCCTGTCCCGTCTGCTCTATGAATGGGCCTGGTGCGATTCCATCGGCGTCCATCTCTGCAAGACTTACGACCGCGACGCAGACAGGCTTTACCCGAGCTGGCCGCTCAGTTCCCGGCCCGACACGCTCCCTGCCGGCTTCTGCTGCATCGGAGCCAACGGGAATCCGATGGCGCTCAAGCTGGTGAACGACTTTACCCATCTGGGACCCTATCTTTATGGCGGTGAAATCACAAGGCCGGAGAACGGCAACGGCATCCGCGATGTTTACGGCCGTTCCGCCCATTGGAATCCCGCCGCCAGCGTCAATACCACCGGCGTCATCATTTCCAACAATGATTGGAGCAATTCCAACGGATCCGCCTGGCAGGTCGGAAATTGGAGTACCAGCCAGTACTGGCGCGTAGATTTCCCGACAAGGGGAATTACCAGTCCCATCTCCATCTGCTTCGGCACGATGGGGTGTTTCAAATCCAACCGCGCCGCCGTCCCGGGCGCGCCGCGCGAGTGGACCGTAGAATGGTCTACTGACGGCAGCACCTGGACGAAAGCGAAAGACTACGATGTACCCGACTTCCCGCCCATCAGCGGACGCCGTGTGTGGCAGCTCCCCGGCACGAAATTCGTCGCCCTCACCCTGCCGGATGCCGTACTGGACAAAGACCGAGTCTATATCCGGCTCCGGCCGCGTTCAAGCGCGGCCGGAACAGCCAGCGCCTATGTCAGTCCCGGCGCCCTCAAAAACGACGCCGACCACTGGAACGCCATCAACTATGTTTCCATCCGTTGCAAACAATAACAATATGAAAAAAAATAGTATCCTTTTGCTTGCCGCGCTTCTCATGCTCGGCACCGGCTGCGCCCGGAAAGTTGACCTTTGCGTCTATGGAGGCAGCGCCTCCGGTGTCATCAGCGCCTACAGCGCCGCCCAGATGGGCATGAATGTCGTCGTCATCGAGCCCACCTGCCGTTTCGGAGGCCTGACGACCGGCGGCCTGGGTTTTACCGACATCGGCAACAAGCAGGTGGTCAAAGGCCTCGCCCAGCAGTTCTACCGCAAACTGGGCGCCCATTACGGCTGTCTGGAACAGTGGGTGTTCGAACCCTCCGCCGCCAAGGAAGTCATCGACGGCTACCTCAGCCATCCTCGTATCAAAAGCATCAGCGGTTATCATCTCGCTTCCGTTGAAAAGGACGGAAAGACCATCAAGACCATCAAGGTAGCCGGCGGGAAAGATGGCGCCGATACCCTCTCTTTTTCCGCGCCTTGGTTCATCGATGCCAGCTATGAAGGCGACCTGATGGCGAAGGCCGGCGTGAGCTACCGCGTAGGTCGTGAAGATAACAGCGAATACAATGAGACTTGGGATGGCGTCCAACTGATGGACGGTCACCAGTTCCCCGACGGCGTGGACCCTTATGTCGAGCCCGGCAATCCATCCAGCGGCCTTCTCTGGGGCATCAGCGAAAACAAACTCGAAAAAGATGGTACCGGAGACACCCTCGTACAGGCCTACAACTACCGTATCTGCCTGACGGACGTGCCAGAGAATCGCATCCCC
>CAMJRT010000273.1 GCA_946408295.1 uncultured Bacteroidales bacterium | reverse complement strand
AGCTCGACATATTTGCCGACCATGGCGATATTCACTTCACGCTCGGGATGCTGGAGCCGGTCCAGGAAGGCCCTGAGGGCGGAAAGTTCCGGACGGGGAGCGCAATCCCTGATTCCGAGTTTATTGACGACCAGCGTATCCAGTCCCTCCTCTTCCATATTCAGAGGCACCTGGTAGATGCTCCAGGCATCGATGGACTGTATCACATGACCGGGACGGACATTGCAGAAGAGGGCTATTTTCTTTCTAAGTTCCTGCGAGATCGGCATTTCCGTCCGGCATACGATAATGTCCGGATGGACTCCCCAGCTCTGCAATTCCCGGACTGAGTGTTGCGTGGGCTTTGTCTTAAGTTCCTTCGCGGCTTTCAGGAAGGGTATCAGGGTAAGGTGGATGCTCAGGAAATCATCCTCCGGAAGTTCCCACTGAAGCTGACGCATCGCTTCGACAAAGGGCATCGATTCCATATCCCCCACGGTCCCTCCGACCTCTGTAATGATTACGTCATAATTGCCGGTTTTACCCAGCAGGAGCATTCTACGCTTGATTTCGTCCGTGATGTGCGGGACGATCTGGACGGTCTTTCCAAGGTATGCGCCCTCGCGTTCCCTGGTTATCACGGTGTTGTATATTTTGCCGGTAGTAACATTATTGGCCCTGGACATGTGGACGCCGAGGAAACGCTCATAATGCCCGAGATCAAGGTCCGTCTCCGCCCCATCCTCGGTGACATAGCATTCACCGTGCTCGTAGGGATTTAGCGTACCGGGGTCGATATTGATATCTGGATGGTTACGCGGAGCCCGCGCGCCTGCAGAAGTTTTGCCAGGGATGCCGCGACGATACCCTTTCCCAGAGACGATGCAACCCCGCCCGTAACAAAAACATACTTTGTGTCCATTTGTCAAGTGTTTTAAATACGGGATACAAATGTAATATTTTTTTTCGACGTTTATGCGCAAAGCACAAAATCAGGCCGAAATGTGCCTTGCCCTCACCCGCCACACGCGAAAGCCCGGCCGTCAGAGGCCGGGCTCAATCGCGTGCGGGTGAAGGGACTCGAACCCATACGCCTTGCGGCACCAGATCCTAAGTCTGGCTTGGCTACCAATTACAACACGCCCGCTCGTGCGGTCATAGACCGCTTGCGCTGAAAAGCAGCGCTACTTTTTGCTGATGGCTCCGGAGAGTTTTTCGCAGAGCGCATCCAACTTCTCGAACATCTCTTTGATGACGGCGCTGTAGTACGCTTTCTTCTTCTGTCCTTCTGCCGGGTGGTTTACCTTGTTTTTGAGGTCGTTGTACAAATCGACCGCCTCATCGATAATCTCATTGATTTTCGCCTCGTCGCACTCCTCGTTGAGGGCCATACACAAAGTGCAGTCATCGATAAATTCGCTCACGAAAAAATCGATATCCTTTTTAATAACTCTAAGATTCATATCCTTTTTGATTAAGAAATTATTTATAGGCAATTATCCTGCAAATTTAGCAAAAAAATTATTTCTGCCCAAAATGTGCGTTGAGCCTGGCCTTCGCGTCTTCCAGTTCACTGCCCTCCAACGGCTTTTTCTGTTCCTGCTTGAACTGCTCTTTGAGCCGGCGGAACTGTTGCTTGGTGTCCAGCGCAAAATCATTCTTGTCTATCCAGTCGAAATAGGAAGGCTCTTTGCGATAAACTTCACGGGCCGTCTTTCCCTTGTGCTTCCCGAAATTGATAACGGCCTCTCCTTGCTCGTTCTCAACGAGCCTGCCGGCGTAATCAATGTTCTTGTTGTTGGTGGAAAAAGCCGCCAGCCAGTTGACATCGTTTTTCAATTCGTTTTCCGAGTAACGGTCCAGTTGCCCTTTGAGCACCGCATAGGTCGCCAGCGTGTCCGCCTGGGCCGCGTGTGCGTTCTCAAAGTCCTCACCCCCGCAATAGAAACGGTAAGCGGCTTTGAGGTTGCGCGGCTCCATTTTGTGAAAAATGGTTTGCACGTCAATCATCTTCTTGTCGTGCAGGTTGACGGGACACTTGGCTTTTTTGTACAGGTAGGCGCGCTCCAATTCTTCCGCCAGCATCGGCAGGTCGAATTTGGCGGAGTTGTAGCCGGCCAAGTCGCAATCTTCCAGCCAGGAACAGACTTCGGGAGCCAGTTCATAGAAGCGCGGGCAGTCTTTGAGTTCTTCGTCCTGGATGCCGTGTACCCGGGCGGCTCCCGGCGTGATGGGGCGTTGCACATTTTGCGCATAGTCCCACGGACAAACCCTCCAGGTTTGGATGCGCTCCTCGCCGGATGGGAGTATCTTTACGAAACTGAGTTCGATGATGCTGTCCGAGATGATGTCCAACCCTGTACTTTCGATATCGAAAAACAGCAGGGGCCGTGTCAGTTTGATTTCCATCAGAACATAATCGGCATCAGGATACCGGTGGTCTTTTCTTTGTCCATTTCCTCGTCCACGGGCTTGATCAAGACGGCTTTTCTCGCGTCAGCAAACTTGATTTCCACCTCGTTGCAGTTCATATTGGACAGGATTTCAATGAGGAAGGTGGATTTGAAACCGATGGAGATTTCATCCCCCTCGTAGTTGCAATTGATATGCTCGAACGCCTTCGTGTTGAAGCCGGTGTCCTGGGCGGTAATCTCGATGAATCCCTCGCCGAGGTCCACGCGGATGTGGTTGGACGCCTTGTTGGCACAGACGGCGACGCGGCGGACGGTATTGAGCAACAGCGCACGGTCAATCTTCAGGATGCTGGAGTTGTTGGTCGGGATGACGTTGCGGTAGTTGGGGTATTTGCCCACCATCAACTGACAGGTGGCGGAGGACTCGCCAA
>CAMJRT010000272.1 GCA_946408295.1 uncultured Bacteroidales bacterium | reverse complement strand
AAGGATGTGCAGGAAGGCGCCTCCAACGAGTGGCTGGAAAGAGTTTCTGACGAAGTATATTTACAGTTATGAAAATGGTATCTGAAATACTAAAAAGCATCACCCTATCGCTTGTTTTGATAACAGTAATGAGTTGCGAAAACAGTCATAAAACCGGACGCATACAACCCACAGGGCCTGTTACAATGAACTTATATTATACCGGCACGAACGGCAATGCCAGAAAGTTTGTGGAGGAAATGGAGAGCAGCGGGACAGCAGACGCTATACGGGCCGAAGAGGGCAACCTGCGTTACGACTATTTTTTCTCTGCCGCGGATCCGGAGACAGTACTTTTGATTGACAGCTGGAAGGACCAGGCGTCCATCGATGCCCACCACGCCACCCCGATGATGGAAACAATCGCTGCACTTCGCGAAAAGTACGACCTGCATATGAGAGCAGAAAGGTATTACCGCGCCGAACAGGACATCCCTTCTTCAGATAAATCTTTTATTCGACAATAATATGAGAAAAATTCTATTGGCAGGTATAATGGTCGCCCTGGCGCTGACAGCCTGCGGACAAACCAAAAAACACAATGAAATGAAAACCCTCGTAGCCTATTTTTCTGCCACGGGAACCACCCAGGCCGTAGCAAAGGACCTGGCTTCAGTGACGGGCGCCACCCTCTACGAAATCAAGCCGGAGGAAAAATACACCGCCGAGGATCTCGACTGGCGCAACAAGGAATCCCGCAGCAGCGTGGAAATGGCAGACAAGACTTCCCGCCCCGCCATTGTTAAAGACCTCAAGGATGCCGACAGTTTCGATGTCATATACATAGGTTTCCCCGTATGGTGGTACACTGCCCCCACAATCATCAACACCTTTATCGAGGCCTACGGTTTCGAGGGCAAGACCGTGGTTTTCTTTGCCACTTCAGGCGGCAGCACCATAGACAAGGCCAACCAGGACTTCAAGGCTCAGTATCCCAAAATCAACTGGAAAGAGGGCAAGACCCTGAACGGCACGAAAAAAGCCGACATCAAGGCCTGGGTAGACGGGCTGAAATAGCCATAACGATGAGGGCCGGCGGGTTATTGCCGCGTGGTCGAGATGTTTAACCCTTGAGCACAGCAATATGCTCTGGACGGCATTTTCGCCATATATGGAGTGCTCAATCCGCTGCTGGGTAGCGGGCTGAGCACATTACATATTTATAAAAACTTGGTAATCAACAACGAATCTTAAACAAGTGTGCTCAAGGATTAAAACCACGTTCAGATACCAATTGAGAGAATTGCCGGAACAAATATCATGGATAAAGGACTACTGACACAAGCGCTTGCAAAATTCTTTCTGGGCGTAATTCTGCTCGGGGTACTGATATTCCTGCCCGCTTGGTCCTTAAAGTTCTGGCAGGGATGGTTGCTGATGGGCATCCTGTTCGTGCCGATGTTTGTGGCCGGATTGGTGATGCTGGTTGGGAATCCGAATCTGCTCCGCAAACGTTTGAATGCAAAGGAGCAGGAGGCGGAACAGAAGACCGTGGTCAAGCTGAGCGGCATGTTGTTTATCGCGGCCTTTGTAGTCGCAGGTTTGAACTGGCGCTTTGGCTGGTGGGTGTTGCCTGATTGGGCCGTCTGGGCGGCTGCCGGCGTGTTTCTGACATCATATCTTCTGTATGCCGAGGTGCTTCGGGAGAACACTTATCTATCAAGGACTATTGAGGTGCAGGAGAATCAGAAGGTCATTGATACGGGCCTTTATGGCATTGTCCGGCACCCGATGTATATGGCCACCACCATTCTATTCCTGGCTATGCCGCTGGTACTGGCCTCTCCCCTCTCATTCATTATTATGCTGGGATACATTCCCGTGATTGCCAAGCGGATCAAGAATGAGGAGAAGGTCCTGGAAGAAGGGCTGGAGGGCTACAGGGAGTACAAGCAGAAGGTGAAGTACAAAGTAATACCGTTCGTCTGGTAAAACAACTACCTTCGGTACGCCGCCGGGTACCAAAAAAGCCACCGCAATGGTGGCTTTTTTGTGTACCAACCGACAACATTTTCTCGAACCGATTCTTGGAAGACCTTGAGCGAATTTGGGAGTTGCGGCACATCATCCCCGACCCGACGGACCCGTCGAAATGCGTGATTTAATTATTAAGACCAGACATCAATGTCATCTGGAAGAATCTGGCAATATCGAGGAGTTGGGTCTCTATCTTGTCTGAAACCATTTGAGTGGGAACATCTATGTATACAATACTGGTTTGATTTGCCAATGAAATGTACATTTGAAGCCCAGCTATCATTTTAGGGAAACACCCTATCGCGACTTCTCCACACTCTTCCTTCAATTCGGTCATCTCTGATAATGGTTTCATTTTTCTGAATAGCCATCTCCTCCACACGACGGAATGATTCATTCCTGACACTTTTGCCTTGGCCACCCTGTCAACAGTCGCTTTATATTCAGCAATAAACATATCAAACATCATAAGCATCGTTTGATACCCATAATGAATGTGAATGTCATATGCGTACGCATCCCATCCATATGCATAATTCGGCCTTTTGCCGACAACGGTTACTTCTTCCATCTGATTGTGTTCTTTCATCCACGCGATTTTTCCTTCCAACAACAGATGCTTTATCTTCACTGCTGCTTCATAATAGTTGGCAGGTTTCCTATGTTCACCGAAATACTTATTTATAACGGCCGCTATTACTCGTGCCACCTGCTCATAAGAATCATCTTCATTGATTTGCTCCGCTATCTCTCTTGATTCTAAATCGAATTCATCAGCAGGAGCGCCGCTCGACAATAAGCAGTAGATA
>CAMJRT010000271.1 GCA_946408295.1 uncultured Bacteroidales bacterium | reverse complement strand
TAATCTTTCCAGTTGCGAAGATCCAGCGTGACGGCCTGGGGGCTGCCGAACAGCGTTCCCGTCCATTCTCCTAGGACTCCCGGGGCCTTCACGGCCTCTTCCTGCGTGAGGGCAGCGCCTGTTTGGAGGTCACGGATTTCCGGGACAAGCGGGAGGAAACCCTGACCCTGCGCTTCCTGACAGAGGAGCGCTCCCATTATTATCATTAAGACCGTGCGATGAATCATATCTTCAAATTTAAACATATCCTTTCTGGGATGCAAGCACTTGAAAGAAAAAGACGATATTTGTAAAAAATCCGTACGGTTATGAATAAACTGAAACCCCTGCTTCTCATCGGCCTTTTGCTGTTTCTGCTGCCGTCCCTTCACGCTCAAGGTGTCCAGGTTGGGCCCTGGATCAGCGATACGGGAGAAAACTCGCTCACCATCCTGTGGACAAGCGAAGCCCCCGGCGTGGCCTGGGTGGAGTTGGATGACGGGCGCCTTCTATACGATACCTTTGCAGGCCGACGTATCTTCCGCCGGCTCCACAGCATCAAGGTAGACGGATTGCAGCGTGGGGGCGTGGTTCGTTACCGCGTGGGCGGGCAGAATCTCAAGGACGATTCCAATGCGTACAATCCCGTCTTCGGAGACCGTTACGAGAGCCCGTGGTACGCCGTCAGGACCCTGGACAGCCAAGCCTCATCCTGCCGTTTTTCCGTCTTTAACGACATCCACCTCAAGACGAAGGCTTACTCGGCCCTGGCCGCGCAGGTGGATTCGGCCAAGACCGACTTTCTCTTCCTCAACGGAGACATTGTGACGGCGGGGAACTATGTACTGGACACCCTGGTCCACTATACCGTGGAGCCCTTGGGAAACCTTGTCCACGGCCTGCCGCTGCAGTACACCCGCGGGAATCACGAGGGCCGCGGAAACAATACACCCCTTGTTGCCGACGTGTTTCCCCACACGGATCCCGCACCTTTTTATTACACATTCCGGCAGGGACCGGTGGCGTTCATCGTCTTCGATGCCGGGGAAACCAATGCCAAACGCAGCGCCCTGTATAGCGGGTCCGAAGTCTTTGAGGACTATCTGAATGAGCAGATTGCGTGGGCGCGTAAGGCTGTTCGGGAGCCCTCTTTCCGAAAGGCTCCCGTGAAAGTGTGCCTGGTCCACGTCCCCATGATTGACCACGAGGACAAGAGCGACTATCTTCTCCAGCGCTGGCTGAATGTACATATGGTTCCGCTACTGAATAAGGCGGGAATTGACCTGATGATCGGCGCGGACCTTCACGAGTTTATGCTCTGCGAACCGGGCACTATGGGCAACGATTTCCCCATCCTGGTGAATGACAATGTCCGGCGGCTGGAATTCGAATATACCCGGGGAGGGCGCATTCACGTGAGCACCTTCAATGCTTCAGGGGAAAAGGAGTTCGAGCGTTCGTTCTAATTCGCCTTCATAAATGCCATCATAGCCCCGTTCACTTCCCGGGATTCCGGGAGGTCGATGTTCGTCACGTTGTGAATGTGCCCGACTTTCCGGTCACGGGACGCAATGTCTAGGAACGTGATGGCTTTATCGAGCGAATCGCAGTCGGCCTTCAGTGCCAGGGACTGGCTTCGGATGAAGTCACGCGTGCAGGTGGACAGGAAAAGAGGTGCTTCCAGGCTTCCGATGAAGGTTTTGGGAGAGAGCGTTTCCAGATAAGGTCTGTCTTTGAAGCGGGGGCCGATGAACCACTCTTTGAAATCATCGGCATAGTCCTTAGCATCGCCGAACGACCCGAAATCGTAGGCGGGGCAGCTAAGCAGCACCCCGGCGGCGGAGAATTCCTTTGGCCGGATGGGCACGGAACTGTCGGCCGCACCTTCCGCCATATAGAGCGCCAGATGTCCGCCTGCAGAATCGCCTGTGAGGAACATCCTGTCCTTGTTGAGGCCCAGTTCCTCTGCGTGGACGGTAAGATAATCCAAGGCCGCCGCGCAGTCCGCCAGTTCATCCGACACGTCACGGACCCCGTCATTGAGCCGATATTCCACCAGTACCACGTCGAAGCCTTCCCCTAAGAAAACGGAAGCGTAATCCCGGTTTACCTCTTTCTGTCCGGCGACGTAAAAACCCCCGTGAATGTCAACGAGGACGATATCTTTGCGATTTTCCTGATGGGCATAGTAAACGTCCAGGACCTGAGCAGGATCTCCGCCTTCCACGTACGGGATCCCCAGCTTCTTGTCAAATCCGTCCGCAAGGGATGTTTCCGAGGGCTGCTTGATGCTGGCCTTCAGAATGAGTTTCATCACCGGGGTGGTCAGCTTGATGCCGGGCCCCAGCACGATATACAGGATGGGAATGATGATGACGGCGATAACCGCGAGACATCCGATGCGCTTTTTGTTTTTGGATTCCATGGCGCTAATTTACGGAAAATACAAGAGAAAAAGCTATATTTTGCTTATTTCGGCGGATTTGGGTATTTTTGTTAGAAATAACGGGTATCCGAAAAAATAGGTTGGAATTTTTCTGGTAGATACTATCTCTGAAAAGAGGGGTTTGGTTGGATTTGACCTTCCCTTCCTTCTTCTTTGTAAAAGCTCACACTGCAATTTATGGTTTGAACCGAAAATTTATTCGCCCGCGTTTGGAGGCTCCTTCCGTCGTATGGGGCGGGTCCGCAATAAGCATCAGGGTGTCTTCCCAGGGGGAATAGCAGATACCGGTGAAACCGAAGAGGTTGTGGATGAGTTCAGGATAGTTGTTGAAATTCAACACGGGAACCGGGTAAAATTGTCGAAATCTAGAACTTTAGGATGTATTCCTGTTCATCCCGGAAGGCGTT
>CAMJRT010000270.1 GCA_946408295.1 uncultured Bacteroidales bacterium | reverse complement strand
GATACGCCGGCGGCGCCGGCGATGACGCTGACCTTATAGGTAGAGGAGTTGTTGTACTCTTCGCCGATTTCATTGAAACCAATCAGGTCGGCCGCCGTGTTCTTGATGGCGGTACCCAGCGCATTGTAGCAAGCGGGAATGGAAAGTTTCAGCCAAGCCTGTTCACGATTCTCGCTGCGGAGCAGGTTGTAGGTCGCCACGGTGATGCCGGGGGCCGCAGCCGAGGGCCTGCCGCCGTTGACGGCGGTCAGGCCGCCGATCACCGCGACTTCCTCGTCGCGTCCCGCCACATCCGCTTTGGATGCCAGTTCGAGCAAATCGGTACGGGCGAGCGTCAGGCCGTCGCCGCCGAAGAGCAGACGCATATACGCATTGTCTTCGTTATAGACCAGCGCTTCGAATCCCTGGCTGTATTCCTGGGCCGGAACCGTGATGAAACAATCGGTGGAACCGAACAGGGTGAGGCCGCTGCCAAAGGAGTAGGTCAGTTCCGAAGTATTGGCCCCCTCATCGGAAAATCCGCCGGTGAATCCGCCGACAGAAGAGATAAGCCGGAAGGAACCTGTGATGGACTCCCCGCCCCTGGCGCGAAGGACGATGCGGGTCAGCTTGTCCGTTCCGGTGAAGGTGAAGCGGATGACGGAACAGAAGTTGCTCAGTTTGGCGCTCCACGACGATCCATCCAGCGAGGCCATTCCGAACATCGGAGCGGCCGCGGCGTCGAAAGTACCCGCCACATAGTTTTGGGTGGACGGCATCGTGACGATGCGCGCTTCGGTCGTACCGGGATAGAGAACATAATAAGGCGTAGAAAGCGAGCCGGAGACGGTGAACTCCGCCGCCTTTTTGCCGTCATAAGAAGAGGGAAGCGCGGATGAGAGGGTCCCGTTGATGGAAATTTTGTCCCCCGTCTTCCAAAGCACCTGGTAGTTTCCCTCGGAGCTTCGACCGGACAGGCTGGTTTTCGCCCCCTCTTCGGGAAGGGTGACGGTGAGCGTGATGCCGTCAACGGTTTGACTGTTGTCGCCGCTAGCGGCATTTTCCTTGGCGCAGGATACGGATGCCAGCGTCAAGATAGCGATAAGCAAAATGTTTTTCGTTTTCATAATCGTTGCTGACATTAAAGGTTAATCGGAATCGTCATCAAAACCGATGATGATCGATGAGTAATTCTGGCCGGAAATGGCGCAGATGGGCTCGGTCGCAACTTGTACGACACGAACCCGGGGGTGTTGATACTCTCTTTTCATATAAGGTGAAATAAACATATTATTCTGACAGGCTGACCAGTTGAATCGTGATAGCATCGAGGATGATGCGGGCGCCGCCGTTGACGGAGACAGTCGCATTCGACCCCACGGCGATGCGGTCTCCCTTGATCACGCCCGTGAGGGTCATTTCGTAGTTCTTCCAACCTTCCGTATAGGCCTCCGGCGCGAAGGTCTGCACGTTGGTCGTCAGGTCGAGGGTGTTGGTCTGGCCGGAAGCGTTGCTCATCGGAAGAATGGCATTGCCGTGCTGCACGGCGACCAGACCGACATAATTGGCGGCCCAGGCGCAGGCGGTGACAGTCACCTTGAGGGTGGCGGACTTGCCTTCGGGGATGTTGTCGAGGGCGGGTGTCACGACGTGGGCCGTTTGCTTGTTGGTGGCATAGCCCATTTTGAGGAAGCCGGGATGCATATACACACGGTCGTTGGCACCGATGGCCCAGTTGCGCAGACGCGCGGAGGCCGCATTGTACGCACCCTTCGAGAGCAGTTGCTCGGTCATCGTGTTGCCGGGTTTCCAGGTGATGAAGGATACCGCCGTGCGGGAATTGAGGGCGTCCGTATTGATGTCGCCCTGATAACCGGCGCCGCCATTGATAAAGTCTCCGCCCCAGCAGACTTCACCGAAGTCTTCCGCCAGCAGGATATCCCCGGCTGAAGCGGGAGTGGAAGTCGGAACCACGACCGGGAAGGAGGTCGTACGGAAACTCTTCGGCGAGTTGGCGTACTCGGGATCGGATGCATCCTGCGCGACGAACCAGTAATCGGTACCCGGCTGCAAGCCGCTGAAGGCAAAGCAGGGCTGCTCGCCATTCCATATGGAATTGCTGCTGGCGGGAATGGTGTAGGTGCAGACCACGTTCGAGAGCGCTTTGTCCCGGGCCAGGGTGACGGTCCAGTCACGGGAGAGATCCTCGTTCGGGTCTCCGCCCGTCCAGGAAAGCAGCAGCGTGGATGAACTGTTGGCCTTCTGGCTTACGGTGATGAGGGCGCTTTCTTCAAAGTCTTCCTGCGCGAGGTCGTCGATGTCACCCGTCTTGAGGCTCGCCGTAGAGACGTGCGCAAGAAGGTGCTGCCGGTCGCCGGGGAAGGTGACGTTCAGGTCGGCATCCCCTTCCGCGAGGGCGCGGACGGACCAGGTCCCGTCGCTCAGTTCAACGGCCACCACCTCCGGTTGGGAAGAGGTGAGGTTGAATACGGACGCAGGCAAGGCGGCCGGCGCCGTTCCATCGAACCACAAAGGAGTGATGGCGTAAGTCTCGGAGAGCGCGATGGTCAGGTCCGAACCATAAGGGTAGGAAGCGCCCGCGACGGAGAAGCGATTGAGCATATTGCTGCTGACGGGAAGATGCAATTTATAGGTATCTTCCGTAGAAATGATCAGCGCACCATATGCATAATAGAGATATGCAGGGTCGGTGGACGGGACCCAGTTGAAGGTCACCTTTCCGTCTTCGACCGTGACGGCGCCGGAGTTGTCCGGAGTCCAGGTGAAGGTATGCTCCTTGCCATCGCTGGTCTTGAGCGTGTAAGGAACATCTTGCGCCGGATAGTGCCATAGCGCGC
>CAMJRT010000269.1 GCA_946408295.1 uncultured Bacteroidales bacterium | reverse complement strand
TTGTGGCCGTAGTCAATCAGCGAAGTGCGGAAAGCGGCAAGCTGACCGGTGACCTTCTCCTTTGCTACACCCGTGTGTTGGAAGGTGAATTCATAATTGAACGCTTCCCTCACGAGGAAGGTCTTGCCTACACGGCGACGGCCATACACCGCGACAAAGTTGGAATATTCCGACTTGAAAGCATCATCGAGTTCCTTGAGTTCTTCTTTTCTTCCAATAAGCATAGTAGTATCTTTTTAACGGCGCAAGTTAAAAAATTTTCTGCTAAATCCCGAAATTTTTCGACGATTTAGCAGAAAATAATTTGAACGGCATCTCAAAAACCTACCGGTATTCGTCCCAGGTCTTGATGCCGATCTTGTCGAGGGGAACGGCGCAGAAGGACTTGATGAAGGCGGAGGCCAGACGGCTGTTGGTAAAGAGCGTCACATTGAAGTCGATGGCGGCGCGGCGCATCTTGTAGCCGTTGGTCAGTTCGTTCGAAGTGAAGTTCTTCGGGATGTTGATGACCATATCCACCTTGTGGTCCTTGATGAGGTCGATGGCCTTGGGGAAGCGCGCATTGGCTTCTTCGGAAGGCCACAGGGCCCGCTGGGCCGGCACGCCGTTCTCGCAAAGATACTTGCAGGTGCCGTCCGTGGCGTAGATGGTATAGCCGTTCTCCGCAAGCAGGCGGCAGGCGGGGAGCAGGTCGGCCTTCTGGAGGGCATCGCCGGAGGAAATGAGCACGGAGGTCTCGGGGATGCGCTGGCCGACGGCGAGCAGGGACTTGAGCATCGCTTCCTCCACGCTGTCGCCGATGCAGCCCACTTCGCCGGTGGAGGTCATATCCACGCCCAGCACCGGGTCGGCGTGACCCAGGCGGGAGAAGGAGAACTGGGAGGCTTTCACGCCCACATATTCCAAATCGAAGGCGTCGATGTCCACGGCTTCGGGATGCTCGCCCAGCATACAGCGGGTGGCCAGGTCGATGAAGTTGACCTTGAGCACCTTGGAGACGAAGGGGAAGCTGCGGGAAGCCCGCAGGTTGCACTCGATGACCTTGATGTAGTTGTCGTTGGCCAGGAACTGGATGTTGAACGGGCCCGTAATGTGCAACTCGGCGGCGATGGCCTTGGCGATGCGGCGGATGCGGGAGACCGTCTTGACATAAATCTTTTGCGGCGGGAACTGCATCGTGGCATCCCCGGAGTGAACCCCGGCGAACTCCACGTGCTCGGAAATCGCGCTCACCAAAATCTTGCCCTCGTCCGCGACGGCGTCGAATTCAATCTCCTTGCAGCGCTGCATAAAGGAGGAAATCACGACCGGGTGGTCTTCGGACACCTCTACGGCCATTTCCAGAAATTTCCGCAGGTCTTCCTTGCTGTAGCAGACGTTCATCGCGGCGCCGGAGAGCACATAGGACGGGCGCACCAGCACCGGGAAGCCTACTTCGTCCACGAACTTGTCCACATCGTCCATCGTGGTCAGTTCGCTCCAGCGGGGCTGGTCGATGCCCAGTTTGTCCACGACCGAAGAGAACTTGTTGCGGTCTTCGGCGCGGTCGATGTCCTCGGCGGAAGTGCCCAGCAGGCGGATGCCGCTGCGCATCAGGGGCAGGGCGAGGTTGTTGGGAATCTGGCCGCCCACGCTGACGATGACGCCGAAAGGTTTCTCCATCGCGCAGATGTCCATCACCGTCTCGTAACTCAGTTCTTCGAAGTAGAGGCGGTCGCAGTAGAGCTTGTCCGAGGTGTCGTAGTCGGTGGAAACCGTTTCGGGATTGCAGTTGATGATGACGCCCTTGTAGCCCTTCTTCATCAGGGTCTGCACGGCGTTCACCCCGCACCAGTCGAACTCCACGCTGGAGCCGATGCGGTAGGCGCCGGAGCCCAGCACGATGACGGTGCAGGAGGCATCCTCCAGGGCCGCCGGGACAGGCTCGCTGCCGTAGGTGAGGTAGAGGTAGTTGCTCTTGCCGTGGGGCAGGGAGATGGTGTCAATCTGGCGGACGGCGGGTTTGAGGCCCTGCTGCAGGCGATATTCCCGCACCTTCGCCGTGTCAATATTGAACACGCGGGCAATCTGGACGTCGGAGAAGCCTTGCTTCTTGGCTTTCTTCAACAGGTCGAAGGGAACGGCCTCCAGGCTCTTGCAGGTCTCCAGTTCTCGGTAGGTCGTCTCGATGTTGGCCAGCGCCTGCAGGAACCATTTGTCAATCTTGGTCAGGTCATAGATGCGGTCGATGCTGTAGCCGGCTTCCAAGGCGGCGGCCAGGGCGAACACGCGGGTGTCCGTGGGGTGGGAGAGGGCGTAGTCGAGGTCTTCCACGGCGACGGGCTTGTTGCAGACAAAGCCGTTGGCGCCCTGGCCGATCATCCGCAGACCTTTCTGGATGGCTTCCTCGAAACTCTGGCCGATGGCCATAATCTCGCCGACGCTCTTCATACTGGTGCCGATTTCGCGGGACACGCCGCGGAACTTGGCCAGGTCCCAGCGGGGAATCTTGCAGATGATGTAGTCGCAGTTGGGCTCGTACCCCTTGAGGTTGCCGCCCGTGCAGGCGTTGGGAATCTCGTCCAAATCATAGCCCAGGCCAATCTTGGCGGCTACGAGGGCGAGGGGATATCCGGTCGCTTTGGAGGCGAGGGCGGAAGAACGGCTCAGGCGGGCGTTCACCTCGATGACGCGGTAGTCGCTGCCGTCGGGGGCGAAGGCGAACTGGAGGTTACATTCCCCCACGATGCCGATATGACGGACAATCTGGAAGGAAAGGTCTTCCATAAAGTCGATTTCCGACTGCTTGAGGGTCTGCGAAGGAGCCACCACGATGCTCTCGCCGGTGTGGATGCCGAGGGGGTCGAAGTTTTCCATATTGGCGATGATGG
>CAMJRT010000268.1 GCA_946408295.1 uncultured Bacteroidales bacterium | reverse complement strand
GGAACGGCTCCATCGGGAAGGCAAACTGCCCAAACGCATCTGCCATTGCGACACCAAGGTCAACAATATGATGTTCGACGCCGAGGGCCACGTCCTCTGCGTCATCGATTTGGACACCGTGATGCCGAGTTTCGTCTTTTCCGATTTCGGCGATTTCCTGCGCACCGCCGCCAACACCGTCGCCGAAGATGACCCCGCTATCGAAAAAGTGGCCTTCCGTAAAGATATTTTCGAGGCCTTCGCCCGGGGGTACCTGTCCTCCGCCTCGTCTTTCCTGACCCCGGTTGAAAAAGAAAACCTGCCCTACGGCGTGATGCTCTTCCCCTTTATGCAGGCTGTCCGCTTCTTTACCGATTATCTCAATGGTGATACCTATTATAAGATTGCATACCCCGAACACAACTGGGTGCGCACCTGCAACCAGATGGCGCTCTTCCACAGTGTCCGCTCGAACGAGGACTATATGAAAGCATTTATCCAATCGCTCTAAAACACTTAATCCCATTACCCTATGAGAACCCGGATATTTTATTGGCTTGCCTTCGCCACTTTGCTTGCTTTGCTCGTTTCTTGCGCCAAAAAAGAAGGAGGAGCCGATGCGGGCGCGATAACGCCTTCTTCCCTCTCCTTGTCCTACGGACAGGAAGCCCGGATTTCTGCAAAATTCTCGCCCGAACAAAGTTTTTGGGTGGTGGCAGGCGCCGGGGAGGAAGGAACCCCCGTGCAGATTATCAGCCAGGGACCGGAAGGCGCCGGTGCGACTTTCGCGCTTGTCAAGGCTATCGCAGACAATGGTTCCGCATCCGTCCAGTTGCGTTCTTTACAGGATTTTTCGATATTGGCCGTTTGTGCAGTCACAGTCCACACCGTCCAGATTACGGATGTAGAACTGGAGCGGAACAGCATTTCTTTGGTACTGCAGCCCAAGGCCGGCGAATCCAAGACCTATCAGATACAGGCGACCGTCAAGCCGGACAATGTGACTTTCGGTGAACTCGGCTACGAAAGCGAGGACCCGGATATCGCAACCGTCGATGCCGGTGGCTTGATTACGGCCGTCTCCGAGGGTGAGACCAAGGTGAAGGTGCGCACCAAGGACGGCAGCGACATTTCCCTGGATATCGTTGTCCGGGTTGTCCCGTCTGTGGAGAAGCCGCTGGCTGTCGCTTTTGAGACCTCGGGTGATGTTAAATATCTGCCGGATATTAAAGTGGGGAAAAAGCAGACTGTCAATCTCTTGTGGTACCCTACGAATGTGACCGAGAAGTCCTATACGATTACTTTCGAGCCGGAGGACTATGTCCGTGTCGTCGAACAGACAGAAGACTACTTTGTCATCAAGGCTTTGCGCTCGGGAACTATCCTGGTGGGGCTCAACAGTCCCTATTACCAGATTAAAGATGATGCCCGTTATACGCTGAACATCCAATCCGGTGATCCTTATCTGGAATGGGACTGGACCGGACTGGAACAGTATATCAACGATTTCAGCGGGATAGACTATCTGATGCTATCCTACAATGAATCACCCAAGGTCCGGCTCAAGGCCAACGCCTATAACATCTCCGCCCCTTCCTTCCTGTGGGGGTCGAACACCGAGAAACTGGCCTTCCATCAAAACGGCGATTTCTGGGTCTCCGAGGATGCTTCTTCCACTCCGAATAATTACAAGGTGACGGTCGCATTGTCCGGAAATGAGGCTTCCGCAATCACATATTGGGCCCGCTACTACAAGGAGCCCAAGTTGATATACGCCGACAATCCGTATAACAACCAAGCCGTAACCAACATTCAGTTGTCAGCGTCCCATCCGGATCAAGAAGTGGTGTTTTATGTAAAATGGGCAGACGGTGAGAATAGGGCACAATGCCGTCAAGTGATGTGCTATACGCTTTCCAACTCCCTCAGCGACTATGTCCGGCTGGACAGGATGGCCGCGTCGGATGAGCAAAATCAATTCAGGGATTACTATGGCATTTCCCGCAAGGCCTCTCCCTCTTCACCGAGGACGGGTACCCTTACGGTCTGGCCCCTCGGCTACCCCAAACTCACCAAGACCCTCGACATCACCGTAGAGTAAGGGTTGACCAACCGCTCATGTCTAGTCCTTTTGCTGTGACCCTCCGTCCTTTTGCTGTGACCCTCCGTCCTTGTAGAGGAAACGGCGGATTTTCATCGTGGCGGTCTTGATGAAAGGTTCCTTCTCGACCTGGACCTCCTTGATGCGGCTGTTGCGGTTGACGTGAGTGTTCACGAAATCGAGAATCTCCTGTTTGCGTTTTTCCAAATCTTCCAAAAACTTATCCTCGCTCTCGTAGTCCCAGTCCAGCACATTGTCGTCGAAATGGACCAATGCGACCAGATGCCCGTCTTTTTCGACCACCAGGGATTCGTTGACGCCGCCGATGTTGTTGATCACGCTCTCGATTTCTTCCGGATAAATATTTTCTCCCGAAGGACCGATGATTACGCTGCCCAGGCGGCCCTTGATGGAGTAACGCCCCTTCTTGTCCACGCTGGCCAGGTCGCCGGTGTGGAACCAGCCGTCGTCGCTGAGTACCTGGCGGGTGCGCTTGTAGTCTTTGTAGTAACCCATCATCACGGCGTCGCCCTTCACGACGATTTCGCCTTCGCCGGTCGCCGGGTTGACATTTTCCAGACGGATTTGTACCCCGTGCGCGTGGATGCCCGTGGTGCCGATATGGGTCTTGAAGGGGCTGGCATTGCAAATCAGGGGCGCCACCTCCGTCATTCCGTAGCCGATGGCATAGGGGAAAGCGGCTTTCGAAAGGAAGCGCTCAACTTCCTCGTCCAACTTGGCGCCTCCGATGCCGAAGAAGTTGATCCGCCCGCCGAAAGTGCCTTTGAGTTTCATCCC
>CAMJRT010000267.1 GCA_946408295.1 uncultured Bacteroidales bacterium | reverse complement strand
AGAAATATCGAAACGCTATGGTAAAATCTATGACCGGGTACGGACGGGGCGAAGCCGCCGTGGAGGGAGGAAAACTCATCTTCGAGATCCGTACTTTGAATGCAAAAAACGCGGACATCTCCATCAAGAGTTCGCTGCTGCCGCGAAACAAAGACCTGGAAGTGCGGAAGAAACTGGCCCAAAAACTCGTTCGAGGCACCATCGACCTGTATATCACTTGGGAGCCCGACGACAAAGACGGCGCCAAAGGGCTCAACACGGCTTTGGCAGAACTGTATTACCGCCAGTTGGCATCCTTGGCCCACAATTTGGGAATGGGCGACGCCCATCCTGAAACCTTGCTCGCCGCCGTCCTGCGCCTGCCCGATGTCGTCGACAGCAAGAACCAGGAAATCATCACGGAGGACAACTGGAGCACGGTGGAAGCGGCCATCGACTGCGCCATCGAACACTTGGACGCCTTCCGCCGGAAAGAAGGAGCCATCCTGCGCAACGATGTGACCGAGAAGGTGGAGCGCATCCTCGCAATGGTCGACGAAATCGAACAATACGACCACGAAAGGGTGGCATTCATCCGGGAAGACCTGTTCAAAAAAATCGAAGAACTGAAAATTTCTCTTGACAAGCAACGCTTTGAACAAGAGATGATTTATTATTTGGAGAAACTGGACATCAACGAAGAGAAAGTCCGCCTCCGCCAGCATTGCCGCTACTACCTCGACACCCTGGACAACGAAGAAGCGCCGGGCAAGAAACTGGGCTTCATCGCCCAGGAAATGGGCCGCGAAATCAACACCACCGGCTCCAAAGCCAACCACACGGAGATTCAGAAAATCGTCGTCCGGATGAAAGACGAACTCGAAAAAATCAAAGAACAGAGCCTGAATATCCTGTAAACCCGTTGGTGGCCTGTATGAGAAACACTCCATTCAAAAAGAATGGTTATTTTTGCAAAAACATCTGATGCGTAAACTTGTTCTGGTCGTTCCTTGCTACAATGAAGCCGCGATGCTTCCGTTGTCCGTACCCCGGATGCTGGAAGTGCTTGACGGCATTGAAGCCGAGTACGGGAATGAACTGGAGACCTCCCTCATCCTGGCCGACGACGGGAGTACGGATGACACGGCGAAAGTCATCGAGGCCTTCCGGGACAGACGGGTCCGACATCTTCCCCTGGCACATTCCGGTCAGCAAGGAGCCCTTCTCGGCGGCCTCGGCGCCGCCTTGGAGCAAGGAGCGGATGCCGTCATCACCCTCGACGCCGACCTGCAGGACGATCCGGCCGCCATCCCGGAAATGGTCAAAAAATGGCGGCAGGGCAAAGAGGTGGTGTACGGTGTGCGCCATTCCCGCAGCAAGGATTCCCCCTTCAAGAAGGCCAGCGCCCGCCTTTTCTATGCGCTGATGCACCTGGCCGACCGCCGCCACATCGTCAATCACGCCGAATTCCGGCTGATGGACCGTCGCTGCGTGGAAAGACTCTTGGAGACAGCCACGCCCCGGGGCGACCTCATCCGTAATATTGTCCCGACGCTGGGCTTCGGCTCCGACATCGTGTATTACACCCGGAGAGAACGCAGCGCAGGGGAGAGCAAATACAGTTTGCTTAAAATGTTGGCGCTGAGTTGGAAGGGACTCGCTTCGCAAGCGCCTTTATGGATGCTGCTCACCGGCCTGTTTACCTTCATCGCCTTTTTCCTGACCTCCGTCGACTCCCCCTTGCACGACAATATGGTCGCCCACAACGACTACATCCGTCACGACTCGGCCTGGTACTTTATGGGCGGCAAGGCCTGGATGAACGGACTGATTCCCTATGTTGATTTCGCAGATTCCAAAGGTCCCCTGCTCTGGCTCTTTTATGCGCTGGCCTACCTGCTCTCGCCCCGCTCTTGGATCGGGGTATTCTGGATCAACGCCCTCGCCTATACGGCCACCTCATTCATCCTTTTTAGGGTAAGCCTGCTGCTCACCGGCTCTCCGACAAAATCATTTCTCACCGGCCTCCTGCTGAACGCCGTCTATTTCATCCCCCTGCTCATTTTCGACGACAAATCGGAAGCCCTCGCCCTCCCCTTCGTGGCGCTGGCCCTGCTGATGGCCTGCCGTTCCCTGTGGGGCAAAGGCGGCAGTTTCTTCGGGTGGGGATTCGCGTTCGGGGCCGTACTTCTCATCAAATACAGCATTGCGGCGATGACGGTCATCTTCCTTGTCGCTATGCTTGTTTCCCTGAAAACCTGGAAATCCTTTTTCAAGGCTGTCGGCGCGACACTGGCCGGCTTTGCCGTCGTCGTCGGACCGATGATGCTCTATTTATTGTGGGTGGGAGCCGCCGATGAATTCATCAACGAATACTTCATTACGACCTTCACGACCATCAACAACATCATCGGCTCTCACGACAAAGGCGAATTCCTGCGTTATGAGATGATGGGCTACCTGTCTTTGGCGATAGCCGGAGCCATCACCGCCATTTTCGCCCTCGACAAGGCGGAATGGTTCCCACCTGCCGCGTTGGCCTGGTTTTTACTCTTTCTGTCAAGATATTCCAGGACCTACTACTTTATCCCGGTCAACGCCCTGATGGTGTTTACGATGTTCGGGATTCTACGCTGTTTCGACAAAGACTTCGGTTGGAAACGCTTTGTTTTCGGGCCGATTCTCCTGGGTGCCATCGTTTTTCTGGGTATATCCAACCAATGGACTTACAAAAATGATTATTTCAACGGGCGCGACAGGAACATCCATCGCGAAAGGGCGAAGGCGTTTATCGAACTCGTCGCCCGCGAGCATCATCCCCGCGTGCTATATTGGGGCTGCGGCGACCACGGTTACGGCATCAAAGCCGAAGACCTGCCGGCCTGCAAATATTGGGCGCTTCAG